>CAYNOM010001028.1:0-2508 GCA_964398415.1 uncultured Polyangiales bacterium
AGCAGCGTCGCCGTGATCGTGGCCGTCCAGACGTAGAGGCTCGTGCCGAAGAACGGCGCAAGCGCGCGAGCTCCCGCGATCTCGACGACCAGCACGATCAGGCCCTCGAGAAACGCGGTGATCAGAATCGGACCCATGCTCCCCCTCGAAAAACAGCTGCCAGCACAGCGTGCAGCCAGAGTTGAGCGCGGTGCAAGTTCCGTCGGTTGGTGAGCGCCCCGACGAAGCAGACGCTTCCTATCTTCGCCCGCACGCCCTGGGGGAACCGCCATGTCCTTTGTCGAGCACCGAAAGCTGAAGCGACGCACAGCGCAAGGCGGGTTGCAGTCGTGACAAGCCGAGTTGGTGACGGGGCTGGCGATTCGCGCGTCGACCGGCGATCTGGATCACGTGGTCATCTGGGTGCCTCGGGCCTGAGCTCACACACCGAAATCGGTTTCATCAGATGGCCGATGCCGTGATCACACACTCTCAGGAGATGCGACTGATCTGAGGCTCAATTCCGCTTTTCTCGCAAAAATCCGTTATCACGGCCCTAAGATTAACTCATCAAGTCCGGTCGAACTCCGAAGCGGTGGTTGCTCTCGAGCTGTTTCGACCTCAGTAAAGGGTGAGGGGCAGTCATGGAAATCTCTAAGGCGATGAAGCGAGTGGCGGCGGTGGTGGGTCTCGGCGCGATGGGCCTTCTGAGCGGCGACACCGCCGAAGCAGCCCTTCCCTTCCAAGAGACCGCAGGCATGAACATCACCGTGAGCGTAACGGGCACCTGCACCCTGGCGACCGTGCCAGCGTTCGCATGGACCTGGGACTACGTGACGCCCGCAAACAACCAGAACACGCAGACCTTGGGCATCACGTGCTCTGGCCCTGTTCCGTGGGAAATCTACTTCGACGGTGGCGCGACCGGCCTGTACCGTGCCGGCGATGGTGGCACCGAGTGGCTCGGTTACTCCGCCACGCCCAGCGCGTCCTCAGGTGCGGGTACGACCAACGTGTCGATTACGGTGGCGGCTGACGGCACTACCAGTAACGGCAGCGCTGTCCCGTCGAACGGCACCTACCAAGATATCCTGGGCGTCGACCTCCACTACTGATCAGCCTGCCGCCTGCAGCGGCGAAGCTCTGAAAGGGAGACGTAACGTACGAGAGCGGGGGCGCACTAGGGGCTGGGTCCTTAGTGCGCCTCTCGCGTCGAGGGGACGATGTTTGAGGCTCGGTCGCTGAAGAAGCTGACCACTGCGGCGATGCTCGCTGCGGTGTCGCTACTTTTTCGCGCGCCTGGACCGGCTGAAGCTGCCCTTGCGCTCCAACGAAGTGCGGGCATGGGCGTGGCGATTGGCGTCGGAACCCGGTGCGCCATCGCTTCGAGCGATATAGCGTTCCCCAATTACGTCCCGACCAACCCAACGCCGCTGGACGCCACGGGCTTTCTCACGGTCGACTGTGATGCGGGTCGACGCACGGCCGTACGCATCGGGCAAGGCCTCAACCCCGGTCCTGGATCCACGGCCCGAAATCCTCTCAGGCGCCTCGCTGGTCCCACGGCGTTCTTGAACTACAACCTCTATGAAGACGCAGCTCGGACGATCGTCTGGGATGATCATCAACCTGGAGTGATGACGGTGAAGGTCTACCCGCTGGTGATGCCCGTCTACGCGAGGATCTTTGCCGGGCAGCTCGTACCGAACGGCACCTACCAGGATGCCGTCGCGGTCAGGTTGTTCTACTAGTGCAAAGTGGGGGAGCGATGGAGAGTGCAGGAAGGGTCAGGTTCTTCTTGGCGGCATGCAGCGCCTTGTGCCTTTGGCTGGGGCAGCCGCGTATCGCCAGCGCAGCGGCTATCGAGGTGTCGCCAACGTTGATTACGCTCAAGGCGGGCGCGCCGAGCGCGATGCTCGCAGTCACGAATCAAGCCAAGGAGCCTCTGCGCCTCAATGTGCGCGTGATGAAGTGGGTCGACAAGCCAAGCGGCGAAATGACGTTCGAACCCACCAAAGACATCGTCTTCTTTCCCTCGATGCTTACGCTCAATCCTGGCGAGTCGCGCAACCTGCGGGTCGGAACGCTGCTCAAACCCGCAGACATGGAGCGCTCCTACCGCGTCTTCATCCAAGAGCTGCCGCGCCTCGTCAATGCGGACGACCAAAAGAACACGCGCGTGGCAGTGCTCGCGCAGGTCGTGGTCCCCATCTTCCTCGAGCCGCCCTCACCCAGGGCCGTGCCTGCGATCGCGGGCCTCAGCGTGCAGGGCAGTACGGTGCGCTTCACGCTAAAAAACGCCGGCAATGCGCACTACATGCCCGACAAGCTCGTGGTTAGAGCGAGCAACGGAGGCAAGGTCGTCCACGAGGAGGACATCAACCCGTGGTACGTGCTTGCAGGCGGGAGCCGCGAGTACAAGGTGGACCTTCCCGCGAAAGCCTGCAGCGAAGCCAAGGCCCTCGAGGTCGAGCTCAGCTCGGACAGCGGCCCGGCCAAAGCATCGCTCGCGAGCATGACTTGCAGCCC
>CAYNOM010001029.1:0-2504 GCA_964398415.1 uncultured Polyangiales bacterium
GCGGAGAACAGGTTCGGCGCCGTGCCCCACTGGGCCTCGTAGGCTTGCGCGAAGTCGGGGCTCAGGTTGGGGTCGAAGGGAACCGCGAAGACGGCGCCCTGCAGGTAGCGGCGCGACGACTGGGCAAGCGACGGATCGAAGCCGGAAGCGCTGATCAGCCACGGGATGGCTCGCCCCTCGCTCGACTGTGCGCCTTCTGCCTTGGGCCACACCCCGCGCGCAGCGAGCGCGGGCGAAAGGAGCGCCACCTTGGCGGCCGAGTCGGCGATGAAGAGAGCATCCGCACGCTGCCGTTCGATCGCTTCTGCCTCCTGCAGAAAGCTCGTGGCGGTGGCTTCGTAGGTCACGGGCTCGAGCAAGCTTGCGCCGCGAGTCGCGAGCGCTGCCTCCATGGCTGCGCGCATGGCATCGCCGTAGCCGCCCACCGGGTGAAGCATGGCGACGCGCTTTGCACCCTGGGCCGCGGCGTACGCGGCGAGTTGTTCGGTTTCGGCGCGCGCGTTCGGGAACAGACGAAACACCGGATCGCGTGCATCGCGGGGCGACGGCGCGGCGGGGCTCAGGCTGATGAGGGGCACGCCGAGCTCTCGAGCACGCTCTTCCACGGCGCGTGACACGGCAGTGCCCACCGGACCTATCACGGCGATGACCCGGTGTAGCGCCACCAAGTCTTCGAGGGCCTTGGTCGCAACGCCCGGATCGCCGCGATCGTCGCGGAAAACGATGCGTGGTGTGTGCTCGGGGCGCGGCGTGTCGGAGGGCAAGCCCGAAGCGATCATCAAACCGCGCATGGTCGACTCACCCACCTCGCGCGCGCGCCCACTGAGGGGCAGGATGGCGCCGACGACGCCCAGGTCTGCGCCGCCCGACCGCTCCGCACGAATCACGAGCGCGGTGAGCGCTTCGTCGAGGGGGATGCCCTGGCTGCGCAAGTCATCGGCGACGGCGCGCACGCGCTCGGTGTCGCCGCGTTCCTGGCTGACCGCGATGAGGCGCCGCGCAACCTCGGGCCACGCGCTTCCGTCTCGTGAAAGCGTCTCGTAGGCGCGCGGTAGCTCGAGATCGGGGCTGAGTGCCTCGGTCAGCCGACGCACGGCGATGCGGGCGGTTTCCGCCTGCTCTTGGCTGAGCTCGCCGCTCAGCTCGCGATCGCGCGCTTCCAGGGCGGCCAGCCGATTGCCGACGGCTTCTTCTGCCTCTGCGATGGTGCGAAGGAGCAGCGCCGTTTCGCGTGGATCGATGGTGCGCCCGACGAGCGGCCGCAGCACCGACAGCGCGCCGAGGTGATCGCCGGCTCGCGAGCGCGCCACGGCGCCGTACATGCGTCCGCGCTCGCGCAGCGTGGGATCCGGGCTGCTCGCCACGCCGTCGAACCAGGCCCGTGCGTGCGCTGGGTCGCCGCGTGTCAGGTCGATGATGCCGAGCTGCAGACGTGCGACGGGCTCGAGTGGATCTTCGGGCCAGACCTCGATGAAGGCCCGGTAGCGCTGCGCGGCGGTGTCGAGGTCGCCGCGAGCTTCCGCATCCTTCGCGGCGCGAAAGTCGGCCTCGGCATGGGGATCGGGACTTCCAATGATCTCGAGCGGGGCGAGCGGAGCGCGACGAGGGCAGCCGCCCCCCATCGAGCTGAGCGCGACCAGCGCCGCGACGATCCACGCGGCGCTCTTGCGACCAGAACCTAGCAGCGGTGCCGTGGCGTACAGGCCTTGCTCCATGCCCGGTGCGTGCCCTGGAATCCAGGTGTGCGCAAGTTTCTCGTCCCCATCTCGACGCGCTCTCACCCTGCGCCCATATTCAGCGGTATGAGCACCACCCGACGTTCGGCCACCCTGCGCTGTGCACGCATGCTCAGTCCCAGCGTGCGCAGTCTGGTGCTTTCGGTCGAGGGCGAGCCCCTCAGCTTCGTCGCCGGCCAGTGGATCAACGTCTACGTGCCGACGCCCAGCGGAGACCTGAAGCGGGCCTATTCGATCGCGAGCGGGCCCGCAGACGGCACGCTCGAGCTGGCCGTGACGCTGGTGCGCGACGGAGAAGCCTCGCCCACGCTGCATGCGATCGCCGAGGGCACGCGTCTCGAGATCGACGGCCCCCACGGCTTTTTCACGCGCTCCGAGGCAGAGCAGCGCGAGCCTTCGCTGTTCGTCGCCACCGGCACGGGCCTGTCTCCTTTTCGCAGCATGCTGCGCGAGGCCCGCACGCAGCGCGAACACGCGCCGATCACGCTCCTGTTCGGCTGCCGCACGCAGGCCGACATCTTGTACGGCGATGAGCTCATGGCGCTGGCCGAGTCGGACCCCGCGTTTCGCCTCGAGGTGTCCCTGTCGCGCCCCGACGCGGGGTGGCAAGGGCGCACCGGCTACGTGCAGAGCCACTTGGTCGAGCTTGCGCGCGAGCTTCACAAGCCTGCCGTGTACATCTGCGGGCTCACGCGCATGGTGTCCGAGACGCGCGCGCTGCTCAAGGGCGAGCTCGGCTACGACCGAAAGCGCATCCACAGCGAGCGC
>CAYNOM010001030.1:0-2502 GCA_964398415.1 uncultured Polyangiales bacterium
AGCGATTGGTCCGGTGGCAGGCGTTGATCCCGCTGACTACCAGCGAGTTCCGGTGCCGCACCCGTCACAGGAACGGAGGCATGTTGTGGCATCTCGGGGGCGCCACCTCTTGGTGGACTACTCTGGGGGTCTCTACATGATCGACGCTGTGTCGTCGGGCAAGACCTGGACGTCTTTGGGGCACTCCACAGGCCGACGCCCTGGCCTCGCACTGATCGAAGAGTTCGAGCAGGCGGGAGAAATGCAGGCTCGCTATTTCATGGCGCAGAGCAATGAAAGCGACGCAGTAACCGTCAGTCGAGTGGTTTGTTCGGACACGTCGTGCTCGGAACCGCAGCGCGCCTACGTCGGTATCGGTGGGGGCTCGTTCGCTGTGGTCGCGACCTCCAGGCTTGGGTTCGTGCTCGACAGCTTCAGTGAGCCCGGCCTCCAGGTGGTGAGGCTATCAGACCTGTCCCGAGTAGGAGAACGGCTTCTCCTTTTGGGCACAGACTCCTGGGCAGAGGATGTGCAACTCAGCCTGGTGGAAGGCAGTGGTGTGGTCCGGATCATCGCAGCAGCCCTCTTGCAGCCCAAAGCGGGCGTCACCGAAGTGAGAATCGGCGGGCTCGTAGCCTGCGAGGCGTACTGAGCGCACCCGATCGCTTTGGCCTTGAGGCCCCAGATCTGATTCGCATCTGACATTTCTGCAGCCCTCCGCAGCCAAGCGCTCCCCAGCACTGCCGGCCCGCGCCTGCTACAACGCGCGCGACATGCCGTCTCTTCGTTTCGACCCGCGCATGTGGACCCATCGCGCTTTCGCCTTTCTGCTCATGAGTTGGGCAGCCTATTGGTGCTACCAGCTGTTCCAGCTCGGCTGGGAGTTCGATCAGGACGATGCGTTCATCACGTTTCGCTATGCGCGAAACTGGGTCGAGGGTCACGGCATCGTCTGGAACATCGGCGAGCGGCCCGTGGAGGGCTACTCCAACTTCACGACGCTGCTCATCGCAGCAGGGGCCCTAGCCCGCAACAACGACCCTCTCTACGCCGTTAAGGTTGTCAACACGGTCGCGGTCGGCTGCACGGCCCTGTTCACGTACGTGCTCTCGCGGCGCTTTGTCGGGCCGGTGGCCGCGACCATCCCCACGTTGATCCTGACCTCGTACGGCGGCGAGGTGATGTGGGCGGTCAGTGGGCTCGAAACCGCGCTCTATCAGTCGCTGACTGTGCTTGCCGTGCTGTGTACGGTGCTTGGCCTCGGCTACCGTGCTGTCGGCCCCGATCATCCGCTTGGGCGGCAGGGCTCCATGCGTCCCTGGTGGATCGGCCTGGCGGCGCTGGTCGCTGCTCTTGCGGGCATGACCAGGCCAGAGGGGCCCCTCGTCGCGATCGGGATCGGTGCTGCCCTCTCGCTGCGCTGGATCCGCATGACGCTCTCACGTGCGCCCATCGAGGAGCGCAAGATTGCGTTTCGCGCGTGTGTGCTGTTCGCCTCGATCTTCGGCGTGCTCTACGGCAGCTACTTTGGTTGGCGTCTCTTCTATTTCGGTCGCCTCCTTCCGAACACGGTCTACTGCAAGGCCTTTTGGGACGGTGACCCCTGGTCGCTGCTGGTCGAGTTCTGGCGGGACTGGTCCATCGTGATCTACGCATCGCTGGTGTTCCCACTGAGGCGCATCGACGAACGGCACGCGATGCTGTGGGGCATTCCCCTCTTATACGCCGTGGCACTGTATGGCGCAGATCCGGTGGTTGCCTATGCGTCCCGGCATTTTCTGGCTGCTGTCGCGCTCCTCGCGGTGGCTGCTGCGGCGGCGGGCGCGTGGATCGCGCGAGCGTCCCTCGGACGCCGCGGCTGGGCTGCGGAGTGGCTCCTCGCTATCGCGGTTGCGTTGGTGGCGTGGGTTGGTCGTGAGCGCGAGGAGGGCAATATCTCCCGCTGGCGTGAGTCCTACGTGAGTCGCGGCACGACGAGGGCCGACCTTGGCGACTACATCGCAGAGACCCTGCCTCCCAACGCGACGTTCGTCATGGGTGACGTCGGCGTCGTTGGATACGCCACGCGCCAGCGCTTGATCGATGCCTACTGCTTGAATAGCCGCGTGATGACGACCCCTCCAGTGAGTCTCAGCGGCACGCGCTATGTGAACTGGATCATGGACCAGGACCCCGAGATGATCGTGGTTCAGAGTCGCCACATCCTTACGTTCATCCCGCCCGTGGAGTTCTGCTACGGCTTCTATCGCGCGCTCGTGGAGCATCCGGAGTTCAAGAGCCAGTACGTGCGGGTCCACCAGACGGGGGCCGGTCATTTCAACTACATGGTGTACCGGCGCCTGGGTGTCGGGATGGTGGGAGCAGGGAAGACGCTTCCAGCGGCTCCCGCATCGCCCGATGCTTCAGCCACCGAGGATGCGTCCTCGACATCCGACGATGACTTCGATGAAATCAAGGGGGTCCATGAGCCCAAGGAGATCCCAGATGAGTAGCAGCGGCGCACCTCCTCCGATGATTCCGACC
>CAYNOM010001031.1:0-2501 GCA_964398415.1 uncultured Polyangiales bacterium
TCGACGAAGAGCAGTTGTGCGTCACCTGCGAGGCCGAGGTCGCGAGCGCGGATCTCCGCTCGCTTACTCGATCCCGCGTGTGAACGGTTCCCATCCCCTGACGCGACCTCGAGCTCGAGCCGATGTTCGACGACGGGGAGTACTTTGCGCGTGTGCTCGTGCGCCCGCCGTGCTGAGGTGCCGTGCCCCTTTTCGTCTGCGTAGTATTCTTGGGGCCTCACTTTTTGCGATCGAGACGGCACACCATGGCGACCGAACACGCAGCTCAGGGGCGGCGATACCTCGTGATCATGCCGACGCGCAACGAAGAGAAGCTGCTGCAGAACACCCTCGACTGCCTGGCCAAGCAGACGCTCTTACCCGCCCGCTGCGTGATCGTCGACGACGGCTCCACCGACGCCACAGGAAGCATCGCCGACGACAACGCGGCCAAGCACCCTTGGATCAGCGTCGTACATCGGCCCGATCGCGGCGTGCGCAAGGTGGGTGGCGGCGTGATCGAGGCCTTCTACGCGGGCTACGACAGCATCAACCCGAAAGACTTCGACTACATCTGCAAGCTCGACGCCGACCTCACGTTCTCAGAGCGCTACTTCGAGTTGATCATCGAGAAGCTCGAGGCCGACCCCAAGCTCGCGGCGGCGAGCGGCAAGGTTTGGAATCCAAGCCTCGGCATGGACAAGCTGTTCGAGGAGGGCATCATCGACGAGCAGGTGTCGGGCGCGGCCAAGTTTTATCGGCGGGAGGCCTTCGAGGACATCGGCGGCTTCGTGAAAGAAGTGATGTGGGACGGCATCGACTTTCACCGCGCGCGCATGTTCGGCTGGAAGACGTGGAGCTTTCGCGATGACGACTTGCGCTTGTTTCATCATCGTCTGATGGGCTCGACGCACAAGAGCATCTACCACGGACGCAGGCGTTGGGGCCGAGGCCAGTGGTTCATGGGCACCCACCCGCTCTACATTCTGGCGAGTGGTGTGTTTCGGATGCGCGAGCGCCCCTTCGTGGTGGGCGGGGCGATGATCGTCGCGGGTTACGTCCAGGCCGCGCTCGAGGGGGCACCCCGCTACGACGACCCGCGCTTCCGCCGGCATCTGCACGCCTGGCAGCTCAAGCGCCTGGGGCTCTCGGCCCTGGCGCCCAAGGCAGACTGAACGCGCGGGCGGTTGCCCGGTGTGTGTGACGTTTTGTGAACGTCTGCTTCAACCCCCTCACGCCCCCCGTGCCAAGCGCTGCGGTCCGATTTACACTCGGCGCGTGCCAAACGACCACGTCTACAACGAACACGCCAAATCGCTCATGTCGCGCATCCAGGCCAAGGAGGCCAAGGTGGCGATCCTCGGCATGGGCTACGTGGGCCTTCCGCTCGCGCTGGCCTTCGTGCGCAACGGCTTCTCCGTGCTCGCCTTCGACATCGATCGTCGCAAGGTCGACATGCTCAACGAGGGCAAGTGCTACATCGAGCACCTCGACTCGTCGGAGCTGCCGAGGGCCATCGCGTCGCAGCGGCTACACGCCTATCACGATTTCGCGAAGCTCGCCGAGGCGGACGCCATCCTCTTGTGCGTGCCCACGCCGCTGACGAAGCAGCGCGAGCCCGAGATGAAGTACGTGCGCGAGACGACGGAGACGGTGCTCGCGACTTTGCGTCCGGGGCAGCTCGTGGTGCTCGAATCGACGACCTACCCGGGCACCACCGACGAGCTGTGCAAAGACATCCTCGAGCGGGGCGGCCTGAAGAGCGGGCAAGACTTCTTCCTCGCCTTTTCGCCCGAGCGCGAGGATCCCGGCAACAAGAGCTTCAAGACCGCCACGATTCCGAAGGTGCTCGGCGGCGTCGATCCGGTCTCGGGTGATCTCACCGAGGCGCTCTACGCGGCCGCCATCGAGCGCACGGTGCGCATGTCCAGCGCGCGCGTGGCCGAGGCGGTCAAGCTCACCGAAAACATCTTCCGTGGCGTCAACATCGCCCTCGTCAACGAGCTCAAGATGGTCTTCGACCGCATGGGCATCGACGTCTGGGAGGTGCTCGACGGCGCCGACACCAAGCCCTTCGGTTTCATGCGCTTCAATCCCGGCCCGGGCTGGGGCGGCCACTGCATTCCACTCGACCCCTTCTACCTGAGCTGGAAGGCGCGCGAATACGGCGTGCCGCCCAAGTTCATCGAGCTTGCGGGCGAGGTGAACGTGCAGATGCCCGACTACGTCATGCACAAGGTCATGGAGGGCCTCAATCAGCGCAAGAAGGCGCTGAACGGCGCCAAGGTGCTGATGCTCGGCGTGGCCTACAAGAAAGACGTCGACGACTGCCGTGAGAGCCCGGCGTTTCCGCTCATGGACCAACTGCTCGCGCGCGGTGCCGAGCTCACCTACCACGACCCGCACATCCCCGAGATGTGGAAGCAGCGCGCGTGGCCGCACATCCCGCTGCTCAAGTCCGAGCCGCTCACGCCCGAGGTCATCCAGGGCGCCGACGTGGTGTTGATCGCCACCGATCACAC
>CAYNOM010001032.1:0-2499 GCA_964398415.1 uncultured Polyangiales bacterium
CATCCCCGACTATATCTGCGAATCGATAGCCACCTAGGAGACTAGGGTCTGTCCCTATTTTCTGGGTCTGTCGTACGCGTGCCCGTCTAACGTTCCATCAGTTCCAGTGGGGCGATCCTTTTCCGTGTTGACGTAAGAGCTGGCGTTTTTCTCCGAACGGGGGAGAAAACGCCATGATCCTCAACGAGCAGTTGCAGCGGCTAGCGATCGCAGAACTCGATGGCGTCGACCTCGGACACAAGGGCCGCGAGGCTCGGGCGCTTGAGCTGATAAGCGAGTTGGTCAAAGACCCGACCCGGAGCATCCGCTCAGTGGCGCGAACGAAGGCGCAAGAGGAGGCCTTCTATCGGCTGCTAAATAAGGATGCGGTTTCCATGACGGCGTTGCTCAAGCCCCATATCGCCAACACCAAGCAGCGCTGTGCGGCGGCCGGCAGGGTGCTGGTGTCTCACGACACGAGCAACTTCGAGTACAAGGGCGGCCCGCGGGAGGGGTTGGGTCGAGTTCGAACCAAATCGAGCCAAGGCTTTCTCTTTCATGCGTCGCTGGCTGTCGACGCTACGACAGGACAGCCGTTGGGCCTCGTCGCGAGCAAGGTCTGGGTTCGCTCGGACGAGATCAAGAGCGTGGTGCAAGGAGCCAATGGACCGCGCAAGAAGTCCGGAGCCGACTACGCGCGTGAAGAGAGCAAGGAATCGGATCGGTGGGTCGAGCAGATGAAGGCGGCTGAAGAGCTGCTGGCGGATGCCGGCTGCAAGCTGGTCCACGTCGCGGACCGAGAAGCCGATATCTATGCAGCTCTGGCGACGCTGGACGAGAGCAAATACAGCTTCGTGATTCGCCTCGCGCGCGACAAGAAAGCTCGCCAAAGCGAGGACGCGCCACTCGAGACTCTCACTACGCTGGCTCGGCGTGCCGAGGGGCGCATCGAAGTTCAGGCGCCGGTTGCAAAGCGGGCAGCTACCACGATTCCGGAGAAAAAGAAGACCTTTGCCGAGCGTGAAGCGCGCACAGCACGGCTCGAGTTCGCGGCGACGAATGCGACCATCAAGGCCCCAAAGTACGGCACCGGCTCACTGCCCATCAACGTCGTGCACGTTCGAGAGGTCGACCCACCCAACCCAGACGAGCCCATCGAATGGTTTCTCCTTACTTCTGAGCCAGTCGACACGCTCGAACAGGTCTCTGAGGTGGTGCAGGCTTATCGCACCCGGTGGATCATCGAAGAGTTCTTCAAAGCACTCAAGACCGGCTGCGCCATGGAGGACCGTGAGCTCGAGAGCTTGCACACGCTCACCAACGTTTTGGCCCTCTGTATCCCCATTGCTTACCAACTCTTGGCGGTTCGACACTTGGCTCGAACGCGACCCACCGCGCCTGCCTCGGCCGTGTTCTCGTCGACCCAGATCGCCATCCTGCAAGCCAAGACGAAGCTCGGGGTCGACCCCACAGCTCTCCAAGCCCTGGAAGCTATTGCCTATCTGGGCAGTCACTTCGAGCCCTTCTCAAGGAAAATGCCCGGCTGGCGAGTCCTCTCTCGGGGCATGCAACGGCTGCACGCTCTACAAGAAGGTTGGCTCGCCCGCGAGGCCGCCGAAAAAGTGATCGAACGTTAGGCGTGCCCGTGCCCGTGCCCGTCTGACGATAGATCACAAGTTTCGCTTTTTCGAGGTTGTCTGCGAGGCGTTGTGGGCGGCGGTCCAGCCCGCAGCGTAGTCCAGCAGGCGTTGATAGCCGCGTGCGAGAACCTGCCAGCCGGGGGGGCCGTTACGCTTGAGATGCCCGCCGAGCCCTGCGATGGCGAGTAGCACTTGGCCTGCTGTCGGATTGCCAGGTAGGGGCCGATGACCCATCTGGCGCAGCACCTCGAGTTCGATGGGAGTCACGATGTCTGCGGCAGGCGCGTCGGGAGCGTCTGCGACGCGCGAGCGCATCCAGAGCAACTCCACTGCGATCGGCAACGAGGTGGCGAGCACATTGAGCAGCGCATGGCGAGACTCGAACATTCGTTCTTGGTAGATGCAGCCCGTTTTCAAGGCCTTGAAGAACTCTTCGATGAGCCAGCGAGAGCGATAGATATCGACGATGCGCTCCACTTGCGCGCGTGTCTCGATGGGCTCGGAGGTGACCAGTACCCAGTCGACGGGTGCTTGTCCCGCAGGAGCGTTCTGTTCGCGCACAAGAACCACGTTTATCGTCAGGGACTGCTCGTGCGATTTTGGAACGTTTCTCGGGCGTCGTACCGCTACTTGGGCGGCCGCGATGCTTAGGATGGCTGGGCGCGCTTGCCGTGCAGGCATCAACGATTGGGAACGCGGCGCCGTAGAACCTTCTCTGCGGGACAGGTACACATCTCGCTTGGCAACGATGGGCGCCTTCTGCACGACTTCTCGCAGGAATTCAGCGTCCTCGTCCTCGCAAAGACGCCGATTGTGCCGTGAGCGAACCACAAAACGCTGTCCGTGCTCTCTCATTTGAGCAAACAGCTCGTACTTGTCG
>CAYNOM010001033.1:0-2497 GCA_964398415.1 uncultured Polyangiales bacterium
GGAGCACCTCCTCGGGCAGAAACGTCATGGCCCCGCGCTGCTTCGCAAGCTGCCAGCTCCTCGCCACGCTCGCGGTCTTCGGGCAAGAGGTCTCGCATCCAAGCTCCTGCGCAGCGGTCATATGCCAGAAGTACACTGCAGCCATGCACCACGAATGGCGGCCACTGGGGTCGAGCCCGACAGCGCGCACCATTTGGTCGATCTCGGGCATTGCTCGAGTGCAAGTGGGGACGGTCCTTCCAGATTGACACTCGGCTTACGCACGGGATAGCCTCCCGCTCCGCTGGGACGTAGGGCCCGACTTCACCACCTGGCAGTGTGTTTCACTTGGTGTCCCGCTGCGTCGGCGGCGCATTCCGGTCCAACCACGAGGAGATTCGGGGTGCCTGCCTGGACCTGCTGGGTCGCGTAGCGGAGCGTACGGACGCGAAGATGGCCTACTGCGTGATGTCGACGCGTTCGCGGAGCGCGTGGTGCGCGACATGCGAGCGGTGGAGGGCTCGCTGCAAGGCTGTCGGCTGCAGGGCCGCCTGGACGAGTCGGTAGTGCTTGCCCCAGACGCGAATCAGAGCCGCGTGTTTGACGGGGCAGCCCCATCTCGGTCTCGCGCTGTACCCTGCATGCGGACGTGCACGCGACGTCGAGGGCGTCGAGGCAGGCGGTGGGGCAGCGTCGGTCCCCGCGGCGAAGAGGGCTTACGGTGCATAGGACTCCTCGAGATAGGCCCGTGGTGGAGCGCGCATTCGATGCGTGCTCAATCGAGGCGCACGAAGGCGGAGCTCGGCACGCTCATCCAGCTTCCCTGCGTGTCCGGTCCGCTGTACTCGACGATCAGCGTGTCGGCCCACCCATCGTCGGCCCAGCGCACGACCAGCTCCGCAACGGTCCCGCTCGTCAGCACGACCGGCATGGTCGACGCGCCAGAGCAGCTCACGACGGGGCTGCCGTCGACCTCGACCTCCACGATGTCCGCGCCACCGAGCCGGACGCGGAAGGCGTATTCTCCAGACGTTTCCACGCGCAACCCGGCGTGCAGGTAGAGACCGCTGTTGTTGCCAGCGGGAATGCCCAGCCGGGTATAGTTGTAGTCGTCGTTGCCGGGGAGGTTCATGTCCGGCAAGTGGGTCGTCAAGCTCGGGGTCATCCCGTCGAAGCCAATGGGACAAGCCCCGTTCGTGCCGTACGAGCCGTAGACCTGTGCCCTGACCGGTCCGTAGCCATGTCCAGCGAGTCCCACGATCTCGTCGGCGCCCGCGAAGACGGCCGAGGTCTCTGCACGGCTGAAGGTCCGGCCGCCGTCCACGGACACACCGATTTGCCCCAGGGCATTGCCGACGAGCACGGCGTCACGGCCCCAGTCGAAGTACCCGCTGGTGAGCGCCGCATCGGCGGCGAGCGGCGGTGCGCTCGAAGACGTCATCCATTCGAGGCTGGCTCCGCTGCCCGACTCGGTGACGCACGCGGCACCGCCCATGGCCACGAACTGCATCGGGCCTGCCACCACCGCCGCCACGGTCTGCCCTTCACACAACGGGGTGATATACGTCCACGACAAGCCGTCGTCGGTCGAACGCACGGCATTGCCGAAGGGGCCGACCGCGATGAAGCCGTCGCCCCGTTGCGCGACGCCCAAAAGGCCCGAACCTGCAGCATCACTCGAGCCCGCGATGGCATCGACAGCCGTCCAAGCGCCGAGCCGAGCCGAGGGGCTTCGGGTCGCGTTGGCGATGCGGTCGCCCGGTTCGCCCACCGCGACCCAGCGACCCGTCGTGGTGTTCAAGGAAAGGCCGGTGACCGTCGTCGCCGCGCCAAAAGGTGCGCCCGCATCCTCCCAGCTCTGCCCGTGATCGTAGGACAAAAGGACACGGCTGCTCGTGCCGTCGGACCCCGCCGCGGCCCACTCTCCGTTGCCCGCATAGAGGACCACCTGAAAGTCCATGACGCCGGCCGGGTACGGATCCGCCACCGCCACCCAGTGGATGCCGTCGTCCGATCGCAACATCAGCTCCGAGGCCCCGACCGCGATGAAACGCTCCAGGCCGGCCGCCACGCTGCGCAGCCCAGGCCAGTTGCCCGTCTGGGGCGACGCGCTCCAGCTCGTTCCTCCATCCGTCGAATAGCCCAGCGCGCCGGCCGTGCTCGCGGCCACCAACACCGATGTGGGCTGAACGTCGATGGACGTGTCGCAACGCCCGTCGCCGTTCGCGTCCATTCCGTCGGCGCCGACGTCGAATACCCCGGAGCTGCAATCGTCGCAGCCGTCGAAGTCCGTGTCAGAGCAGCGCTTCGGGTCGTTGGGGGCCCAGTCGAGATCTTGGGGCGCGGCGTCGGCGTTGCTGCCGCCGTCACGATCATCGAGCGAGGCGTCGACAGGGTCCGGCTCCGTCGAAGCCGCGGCGTCGGCGGCTCTGGCGCTGGGTACGTCCCGTTCCGAGTCGTCGGCTTGGACATTGCTGGCGTCAATCCGCGACGCTTGAAATCCGAACCTGCCACACCC
>CAYNOM010001034.1:0-2496 GCA_964398415.1 uncultured Polyangiales bacterium
GCTCGCTGGGGCGATGCTCGAGCGGCCGACCTCGCTCGCCCAAGTCGGCATCGTCGTGGCAGCGCTGTCGGTGCGGGTCCTGGCGAGTTGGGCCACGGGGCTGATCTTGGCGGTCGGACGCCCATCGCTCGGTGCGGCGCGCCACCAGGTCGGCATTGCGCTTCTATCATCTGGGTCGCTCGCCGTGATCATGGGCTTTGCGGTGCGCGTGCGCTTCGACAATCCGGTCGGGCACCTCGCCCTCGGCGCGGCGGCAGCCAGCACCCTGCTCGGTGAGCTCGTGGCAAGACCGGCGCTGCGTCGTGTGCTCGCGGCTGCCGACGAGCTCGGTACCGGCTCGGTGCCGCCCAAGGAGGCTGCCCCGTGAGCGCCATCGTCGGCTCCGCCCGAGCCGCGCTGTTGCCGCAGATCGCCGCGCTCGCCCTGACCCTCGGGCTCGTATCCGCTCTGCCCGAGGGGGGCCCGACGGACGGGGCAGGCATGGCGGCGACCGGTCTGCTGCTGCTGGTGGGCCTTCTGTCGAGCCATCTGCTCGGCTTCTTTTCTCTGCCCCATCTGACGGGGTACATCCTCGCGGGTCTCGCGGTCGGGCCGCATGGCTTGCGCTTGATCTCGCATCAGACGGTGGTCGATCTCGAGATCGTCAATACGCTGGCCCTGTCGCTGATCGCCCTGTCCGGTGGGCTCGAGTTGCGCTGGAGCGAGGTGCGCGCCGCTGCGCGCAGCGTCGGGACGAGCTTGGGCTTTCAGACCGTCGTGGTCATGGCGAGTCAAGCTGCGCTGTTTTTCGCGTTCGCGCGCTTCTTGCCCTTCTGCGCGGCCCTCGCCACGAGCACGCTGATCGGCGTGTGTCTGCTGTGGGGCGCCTTGGCCGTGAGCCGGAGCCCCTCCGCCACGCTAGCCGTGCTCTCCGAGGTGCGAGAGCGCGGCCCCCTCGCCCGCTTTTCGATCGCGTTCGTCATGACGTCTGACGTGGTGGTCGTCGTGCTCATGGCGGTCACCCTCGCTCTTGCGCGACCGCTCATCGAGCCCGGTGCCGAGGTGTCGCTCGATAGCGTCTACGCGGTGAGTCGCGGCATCGTCGGCAGCGTCACGCTGGGAACCACGCTCGGTTTGCTGCTCATCGCCTACGTGCGCTTTCTCGGCGATCACATCATCGCGCTCTTGGTTGGCTTCGGTTTCGTGCTGTCGGATGCGCTGCACTACCTCGAGTTCGAGCCGATGCTCACGTTTCTGACCGCTGGCTTCGTCGTACAGAATCTCTCGCACCGCGGCGACGAGCTGCTGCACACGATCGAGCGCACCGGTAGCGTCGTGTTCGTGGTGTTCTTCGCCACCGCCGGCGCGCACATCGACCTGCCGTTGCTTTCGACGCTTTGGCCGATTGCTGTGGGCCTGTGCGTCGGGCGTATCGCGGCGACATACCTGGCTCACGCTCTCGCATCCCGGGTTGCGCGCGATGCGCCGAGCGTGCGCCGCTTTGGCTGGGCGTGCCAAGTCTCGCAGGCCGGGTTGACGCTGGGGCTCGCCGCGCTGCTGTCGCGCACGTTTCCGCAGGTTGGTGAAGGCCTGAGCTCGCTGGTCGTCGCGACGGTGGCGCTCAACGAGCTGGTTGGGCCCATCGCCTTCAAGTGGGCCCTTGCTCGGTCTGGCGAAGGGTGAGCGGTGCGGTGACGATGGCGGACTACTTGGCGGGCGCAGGACCCGCGGCCTTGGTCGCGGGCTGCGCGGCGGCTTGGTCGGGTGCAGGCTTACGATCGTACTTGAGCTTCAGCTTCACGTTGGCGCGTAGCGCACCATCTCGCTCGATGAACTCGCTTGCCGGCACGTATACGGCCCCGTCGAGGTATCCGTAGCGACCGGCCGTCACGCCGATGCGCTTGTCTGAGAAATTGGGCAGCTCGATGTCGGCTGGGGCAAAGGCACGCTTGCCAGCCACCACGAGCCAGGCGCCCGGAGGATCGGTTTCCACGTGCAAGACGTGCACGAGGGGCTTCAGCTCGAGTCGCACCGGCCCTCCAGAAGCCGTCGGCGTCCACTCCACGCGAGCCTCGGTGTGACCGGGTGCGCGTGCACGCAACGTGACGGGGGCATTTGCCTGCATCTCCAATTGAATCGGCGAACGGCCTCGCAAGGAGTCGCCCACGAACACCTCGGCACCCTCGGGTTGGGTGGTCACCATCACGGAGACGGGAGGCTGCGGCTCGGGCGCCTTCCGAACCGGGGCGATCACGACCGGGACCGACTTCGGGGCTTCGGCTACTTGCGGCGTGGTCGTCGGCCAGGCGCCCCACACAAACCCCAGAAGCACGAGACCCGTGGCGGCCGCCGCGGCTTGGTAGCGGCCGAGAGCCGGCTGTCTTAGGCCCATGGCTGGGGCGGAGCCCTGCGGCGCGACCGCTTGAGGCACCGGTTGCGGCGCCGACGGTGCGGCGGCCTCTTGGACGGCTGGCACGTCTTCCACGTAGGCGGCGGCGTCGACATACTCGATCGCTT
>CAYNOM010001035.1:0-2495 GCA_964398415.1 uncultured Polyangiales bacterium
GGTGAGGTCGGCATCTCGATCAATGGCGTCGAGATCCCGGGTGGCTCCTTCGATGCCAACCGCGACCTCGACATCGACGACCCGGCGTCGGCCGGCTTCTATGCCGCCGTTCCCGCAGCGAGTGCGGTCGAAGCGCGCGCCACCTCGGGTGGTGCCACGCTGGCCACGACGCTCACCGACATCGTCGGCAACTCGCACTATCTCATCATCTTCAACGGGACCGACCTCGTCTCGGTCGGCGAGAGCTTCACGCGCACGACCCAGGGCGTCCGCGTCATCCACGCCGCCTCGGGCCGCCCCGCCATCGACCTCGGTGTCCAGGGCATCCGCCTTGGGACCAACATCGCCTTCGGCCAGAACTCCGGCTACCAGACCACCGCCGGGTCCACCCAGCGCGCCACGATCTCGTGGGCCGGCGGCCGCGGCGATTTCTCCTGCTACCAGGCCGAGACCATCGGCGTGTGCGCCGGCTGGGGCGCCACTGTGACGGAGGCCGATCGCTTCCGCGCCCTGCAGATCAAGAGCGAGCTCCCCGAGATGTTCGTTCTCTGCGAGAACAAGTTCGACCCCATCGCGGGCACGCAGACCGTCCCCGATGCCGACAAGGCGACCTTCTACGGCGACGCCCGCTATACCCGCGGCACCTACAACCCTTGCAATGACGCGACCCGCGTCCCCCATCCGACTTCTCTCAAGAAGATGGGCGATTCGCGCTACTCCTTCTTCTACTGGGTCAACGAGCCCCAGCGCTCGGGTCCGCTCGGCTATGGTCCCTCGCAGGCCGACCCCGACACCGGCGAGATCATCGTCGCCCAGGCCAACATCTACGGCGGCGCGATGCACACCTACACGCAATACGCCCAAGACCTCATCGACCTGGTCAACGGCGACCTCACGATGGACCAGGTCATCACGGGTGATTGGATTCGCGACTACCTCGCGACCGTCGACGAAGGCGACGTGACCACGGGCTCGGTCTTCGGCGCGCCCTGCTGGGCCGCGCCAAGGAGAATCCGCACTTCTTCGGCGCGCTCTCGGCCAACGGTCATGACGGCCACTTCCATGGTCATAAGCTCCCGCAGGGCTTTGATGCAGCGCCCCAGGAAAATCTCACCCAGCTCGACATGGACTTCCATCGCGCCATGCAGCTCCAGCTCAAGGTGCCGGGCCGTGTCCTCAAGGACTACGACTTCCCGGAGCTCCTCGACCTCCAGAAGGATCCCGGCCGCTTCCGCCTCGGGATCGCCCAGCTCATCGGCGATCAGCACTTCCAGGGTTCGTTCGAGCCCGTGGAGCATGTCGATGGTCACGCCCCGGGCATGGGTGATGTCGAGCTCGCGCAAGTTTGGAAACAGGTCGGCTAGGTTCGGCAATCCTTTGACGGAGCAGCGGTTGATGCTGAGCGCCTCCAGAGGTCCAGCCGCCATGTACAGGAAGTGGGCCAGGTGATCGGGGGCGGGATACGTATCGTCGAGATTGAGCACACGCAGATTGGGCGGCATGCGGTCTGGAAGGCCGACCCCATCGTCGCACGACGATAACCACAGCTCACGCAAGTCGTCCAGCGCTCCCAGTGCTTGGGCAAACCCACGCGCATCGACGGCACTGCTCGATACCTCGAGCCGGCGGAGCTGCCGACATCGTTGCACGGCCGCGCATGCTTGCTCGTTCAGCCCCACGTGTTGCAGGACGAGGTCAAACAGACCTGTGCATTGCTCCAAAACCGTCGCCAATACATCGGACGCATGGGCACATTCTTTGAGGGCCAAATGCGTCAACTGACCACCGTGGAGCCGCAGCTCCTCGGCCAGAGCAGGATCGACCTTTACCTGGTAAAGGGTAAGCGACCGGAGCGCACCAAATCCGCCCCCAAATCGCACTGCTTTCACTCCTTCGAGCTCGAGAGAATGCAGCTCGGGGAAATCGGCTTGCCGATGATCGAGCTTGAACGCGCCCGTCCAGTCGTGAATGGTTAGCTCTTTCAGCCTAGGCCACGTGCCTGTCAGCGCCTTTGCCAGCGCGCCTGGACGATCACCCGCGCCCAAATCGAGCATCTGAAGATGTCGCCCGTGGCGGGAGAGCGCTGCGCCCAGGGCCTCCGAGCCCGTGACTTGCAGGATCCTCAACCCGCCGATACGGGGCAAGAGCTCCACCAGGCGGTCCAGTTGTTTGCTCGTGCATATCCCGACAGTGAGGTTGGTTCGGCCATGCAGCAGTGGCTCGATGTACTCCGGGAGCCCATTGTCGCGGAAAAGCAGGTGGTTCACGCCGGGGTGCCGGAGGGCACGCGTGCCGACGACCGGGCCCATCGAGAGCGACTCGAGCTTGGGAGCAGCATCCAATATGGCCTGGAGCGCGGATCCATCGATGTCTTCCCACGCGCGCAGATGCCTCAGCTCGGCGAAGAAGTTTGCCTTGACGAGCGCATCGACGCGACGTTTCGCAAAGAAAAGGGCCGGGAGCTCCAGACGGCTCGGGGGATGAAACGGGCGCCC
>CAYNOM010001036.1:0-2492 GCA_964398415.1 uncultured Polyangiales bacterium
CGCTCCGGCGCAGCCCGCCCGTCCCTCATCTCCCTGCTCCCCACTCTCGTGCCACCGGGGTTTCGAAGCCTCATCGGGCCGCTGGCGATCGCCTTCACGTCAGGGGTCACCACACTCGCACTCGAAGTTGTCTTGCTGCGCCAGCTTGGGCATGTGGTGCCGTCATCGCTGCAGACTACGTCAGCACTCCTCGGGATCGTCATCACGTCGCTGGCCGTGGCCGCATTCATCACTCCATGGCTGGTACTGCGAACGGGTAGCGCTGCCCGCGCCGTGAGGACGGCGCTGTGGCTCGCGGCAGGGTGCGTGATGGCGGCTCCCTTCATCTTCGTCGCCGCCACCGACGGCCTCCGGGTATTGCCGACAGGACCCACGGCTATCGCCGGAATTCTCCGCTTTACTGGGCTGGTGGCCGTCATCGCGATCCCTCCCTTCCTCAGTGGCGGACTGGTCCTGCCGTCGGTCTTTGCGCTTGCCGGGTCAAAGGAAGCGGACCCCTACGGCCGCCGTTGGGGCTGGCTCCTCGCCCTCAACGGGTTGGGCGGAATTGTCGGCGCAGAACTCGGAAACGCCTTGCTGTTGCCTCAGCTCGGCATCCACATGGGGGTGGGCGCAGTCGCATCGATGTACGCAGCCGTCGCGCTGGTCTTCAGTGCCTCCCAGCTGCGCGATCCGCGCTGGTTTCGGGAAGTAGCGGTCGGTGGGATGCTACTCGCGTCCACCGTCACTGCAACGTGGCAGATGGCGAGTCTCCCGCAGGTTCGCCTGAAGACCGGCGACGTGATCGTGGCGATCCAGTCGGCACGCGATGGGACAGTCTCAGTAATCGAGAACAACGGCGGCCGGCGCCTTGTCGTCAACAGCTGGTACACGCTCGGGGGCGAATCGAGCGCAGGCCAGGAGCGCCGGCAGATGCTGCTTCCAGCGCTTCTGCATCCTTCGCCAAAGCGAGTGGCCGCCATCGGCATGGCCACTGGGATTACGGCCGCTGCCGCACTCGACGTTCCAGGAGTCGAGTCCGTCGTCTCCATCGAGCTCTCAGAGACAGTTGTGGCGCTGGCCCTGGCTCACTTCTCGAGGCGCAACGCAAAGCTCCGCACCGACCCCCGTTCCCAAATCGTCATCGAGGACGGACGCACATGGATCGCCGCTTCGCCACGAGAATACGACCTGGTCGTTGGCGACCTCTTCGTGCCCTGGACGCTAGGAGAGGGTCGCCTGTACACCGTCGAGCACTTTCGCGCAGTGCACGCGTCCCTACGACCAGGCGGCATGTACTGCCAATGGCTACCAATGTTTCAAATCACGCAACAGCAGTTTGGCGTCATCCTCTCGACGTTTCGGAGGGTGTTTCCGACCGTTCACTTCCTGCGTGGTACCATGCGTTCGGAGTATCCAGTCCTGGGCCTCCTCGGCGCCCGTGACAACGACGACGTAGTCGACTGGGATGGCCTACCGCAGCGGCTCGCTGCCGTGCGCGATCAGGGCGTGGTGAAGGACCCTTTCGCCCGTCATGCCCAGGGAGTTGCGGCCCTCTACCTGGGACGCAGTGCCACACCCATCGAGCGTGTTCGCGAGGTCAACACCCTAGACAATACGTGGCTCGAAATCCATGGTGGAGCCGACATGCTACGTGGGGCCCCCTATGTGATCGACTTCCAATGGTTTGCAGTGGAAGACAAGCTCACACAGACCCTTCCTCACGCCCCCATCACGCAGGACGACGGCGCACCGTGGGCGAACTTCGCACGAGCGGTGGATCACTGGCGTCTCGCATCCCGCCTTGGCGACCCGGCCGCCGAAGCCTTGCAGCGCGCCGCTCTCTCGATCTTCCCAGCCGCCCTCGCCAACGATCCGGGCGCAGACTGGACCGAATGGCCAGGACTTGGCGCCTACGTTCGGTCGTTAGCGACCAACTCCGTCACGGATCGCGACACCACCGCGGGCTCAGTGGGCATCACCCCATGAACTCAGCGCATACGGCAGGACTGGCCGACGCTACGGGACTCCGGACCCGACGTTCGCGCCTGCAAACTGAGGTGGTCGCGTGGTGGCTCCCATGGGTCGCGGCTCTCGCCTTGGCGACCGGCTGCGACGACCGCGACCCGATCTACGCCCCGACAACCGAGACGATGGTCCGGCGCGGGGCAAGAGGCGAGCGTTCGGGCACCGTGCCCACGGTCGGCGATTGGTTGTCGGTGGAGCTACAGACAAGCGAGGGGGCCCTGTGGGTGGATGTCGACCTTCGACAAGCCGGGCCTCAAGGCGCAGAGTTCCGCCGCCTCACCGAGGAGGGCTACTTCAGCGACGCTGTCGTCTACCGGGTGGTACCGGGCGCTTTCGTGCAGCTGGGTTTCCAGGTGAGCGAGCCACACCGCCGGACAATGCTGTCGATAGACCCCGAAGAACCCGGCGCCGAGCCCCTCCTCAACAGACGCGGAACCGTTGGATTCGTGGGAGAGTCCGGTTCCAGGCCGGAGATCTACATCAAT
>CAYNOM010001037.1:0-2488 GCA_964398415.1 uncultured Polyangiales bacterium
GCTCCACGGGGATGCGCTCGACCCAACGATCGAGCTCGCAGGGGCACTCGCGCCCCAGCCAGCCGTCGACGCGCTGCGTGCCCGCATTGTAGGCGGCGATCGCCAGTGGCCACTGCTTGCCGTAGCGCTCAACCAGACTCGACAAGTAGTGGGCCCCCAAACGCACGTTGATGGCGGGCTGCATCAACAGACGCCTCTCGAAGTCGATCCCCTCCGCGTCGGCGACGCTCTTGGCTGTGCTCGGCAAGAGCTGCATCAAGCCCACGGCATCTGCCCCCGACACCACGCCCGGCCGATAGCGGCTCTCCACCTGCATGTGGCCGTAAAACAACTCCCGCGGCAAGCCGCGCCGCTCGGTCTCAGCCCTCACCACCCCCGCATAGGGCTCAGGAAAGGCTGCGCGCCAAAGCCAACGGTTGTGCTCGTCGGGCCCCACCTGCATCAGGCGTCCGAGCAAGGGCATCGCCCGTTGGTGCGCCTTGTCGACGGCGCCCGCCGCGGCGTAGGCGGCGATCGTCGCGAGGCGCCCCGCGAGCCCCTCTGCCCACTGCTCGGCCACGCGGCCTGCGTCCTCGAGCATGCCAAGACGCCGATAGAACCCCACCGCCGCAGGCACGTCGAGCTCTGGACGCGCCACCTCCTCGAGGCCGGCGCCTCCGGCCACGGGTGGGGGTGGCGGCTCACCCAGCTCGCGCAAGCGCGCCGCGGAGAGCTGCGCGTACCACCCGAGCGGATCGCGATACAAGGCGTCGTTGTAAGCCAGCCGCGCTTCCTTCTCTCGGCCCATGGCGAACAGGGCACGCCCGCGCCAGTAGTCGACGCGCGCGGCCTCCATTCCGGATGGGGCCTTGGGCAGCTTTTCGAGCCAGCCCAACGACCGCGCGTGCTCCCCGCGCTCGAAGGCGCTGAAGCCGAGCTCCCAGAGCGCGTCGTCCCTGAGCCTGGGCGAGCTCTTCGCTGCCTGGCTGCGCACGAAGGCCTCGAGCCTCCTCTCTCCGTCCCGCCGATTGCGCCGCAGGCTGAGCCAGGCCGCAAGATAAGCTGCGTCTCCGGCCCATCGGCTCGTCGGGTAGCGCTTCACGAATCGGTCGTACTCACGAACGGCGCGCGCATCGGAACCAGCCCGCGACAGGGCACGCGCAGCGTGAAAGGCAGCATGGGCCTCGGTCGGACCGCCGAGCGCCGCGGCGCGAGCTAGCGTCTTGGCCGCCTCCGCGTAGCGTTTGCGCGATCGAAACTGGGCGTCGCCGCGCAAGTGGAGCAGTCGCGCGAGCGCCTGCTTGTCCTCGGGCTCGGCCACTGCCTCGAGCTCGGCCACCGCTGCCTCGAAACGCCGCGCCTCGAGCCAGGCCTCGCCACGCCGCACCCGGTCCTCGTCGCTCAGCGACAGCTTGCCCTCGGCGTCTGCCGCCAGCTTGGAAAACAGCGGGGCGTCGACGTGGGTGGGCACCGCGATGAAAAGCTCCCGGGCCAGAACTCGCGCCTCGTCCTGTCGGCCGAGGGCCGAAAGCGCACGCGCACGAAGCGAGCGCCCCTCGACATCCTCGGCGTCGCTCAAGCCGCGCAAGGCCACCTCGAAGTCGCCCGCGCGGAAGGCGCACTCGGCCGCGAGCCGCTGGGCGACCGCCGCCGCCATCGACGTCGGCGTCGTCCGGAGCTCGTCACAGCGCCCCGCGCGCGCCGCGAAACGCACTCGCTCCTCGGCGATGGCATCCCGCACCTCGGGGGGAAACGCCAAAAGCTCGCGCGGCAGCGCGTCGACGGCCTGCGCGTAGCGGCCGAGCTCGGCCAGGGCGCGCGCCTTCAGATAGTCGCCCTCTGGCCCCGCCTGCCCCTCCGCGAGGGACGCGAGCACGTCCTCGAAGCGGCTCTCGGAAAAGGCGCGTGTGGCCTCGAAAAAGAAGCTCGCATCGGCCGCACGGGCGCTCACCCCTGGGCCCCAGAGGACATAGAACACGAGCAGCCACGGGCAGGCTGTGCGGAGGGCTGGTGGCACGGGCATTTTCGATTGTCTATGCTCGCCGCGTGATGCGCCAGCTCGTGATCTGTGCGGTGTTCGGTGTCCTGGGGCTCGGCTGTGCCCCGGCGCTCGGAGATGCCTGCAAAACCCGCACTGATTGCTCGGTCAACAACGACCGCTACTGCGATACCGCACAGCCAGGCGGCTACTGCACCATCGTCAACTGCGCCCCAGGCAGCTGCGGCGACGAAGGCTACTGCGTGCGCTTCAAGCCCGACGAGCCACGTCTGTCCTCCGATTGGTGCATGGCGAAGTGCAGCGACACAGGCGACTGCCGCGACGCCTACGTGTGCCGCAGCGCTGCGCAGCTCAACAAGCGCGACGAAGAAGAAGAAGACGAAGACGACAAGCCGCGCATCGCCGAGATGCTCGACAAGAAGACGAACGGAAAGTTCTGCGTCGCCAAGGATTGAGGCGTGAACGCCGCCCTCGCGCGCTACGCCGGCAAACGTTTGGGTCGCGCAGCGG
>CAYNOM010001038.1:0-2483 GCA_964398415.1 uncultured Polyangiales bacterium
TCCTCGGGCTCGTGACCCGTGAACCCGCTGCGCACGCCGGCCATGTCGCCTTCGCGCAGCTGCGTGCCGAAGGGCTCGTACACCGCGCGACCGCGTATCGCGCCGGTGGCGTCCGAAATGGCCGTCGTCGAGCCGAGCAGGTCTTGGTGCACGACGCGCACGCCCTTGGTGCCGTCGGCGCCGAAGGTGATCTCCACCGTCACGCCGTCCGGCGAGGGCACGCGCACCACCTCTTCAACCTCGCCGCTCACCTGCTGCGTGCGCTCGTAGATGCCGCCGGTGGAGACGGTGCGCGCACCGCCTTGCACCTGCGTCACGACGCGACGACCGGCGTGGTCGTACTTGAACGTGGTCACGCTCGTGGGCGCGCCCGACGGCCCAGACGCCACGCGTGCGGGCAGGTCGAAGGAGGTGTACTCGATCTCCTGCCGGCCACCTGGGATGCCGAAGCCCTCGCGCACCGTCTGGGTGCCGTGGCCAGCCGCGTCGTACGCGAACGAGCGGCCATCGTCGGTCGACGTGACCGCGTAGGGCTTTTTGGGGTCGTCGTAGTGCAGGGCGCCGATGCCTGGCTTGTAGGTAAGGTTGCCGTGGGCGTCGTAGGCGTACGACACGACGTTGGCCTCATCGTTGACCGCGTGCTTCTCGAGACGCCCATGGCCGTCATAGGTGAACGACTCGGCACGCTCCACCGTGTTGCCGTGGCCGAGGACGCGCAGCTCCAAGAGCCCGCGCGGATTGTACAGGTAGGCCTGCTTCTGGATGACGTCCGTGCCGCGAAGCAGCTCGATCGTGTGAAGCCGGCCCGTGCCGGGCTCCATCTGCCGCTTCTCGCGCAGACCGTTGTACAGCTCGACCTCTGCGTCGTTGCCGAACTCGTCTCGGCTGAGCGACTTCCAGAACGGCTTCGAGCGCTCTGCCGGGTTGATCACGCTCTGTACGCGACCATAGGCGTTGTACTCGTACTCCACGGCGAAGGGCTCCGACTCGGCGCCCATGGGATAGGAGACGAGCTTGGGTCGACCGAGCTCATCGTGCTCGATGGTCGTATCGAACGACTCGCCCTCGATCACGCGACGCATCGCGCTGAGCATGGCTCCGGGTCCCTGGTACTCGTAGGTCGTCGTGGTGTTGCCGAGGGTCGACGACACCAGGGATTCAGACACCAAGTGCCCGGCAAGCGTGGGGTCGGTCCCGTCGCCATCGTAGACCCAAGTGTACTCCCCTTCGGGACTCTTCGAGGACACCTGACGACCGAGCCCATCGTAGTCATGGCTCGTCGACACGCCATTGTGCTTGTACTCGGTGACGAGGCCGATGCCGTTTCGAATGTATTCATGCACGCCCGACGCGGGGCTCGTCAGCTTCTGAACCTGACCGAGCTCGTCGGTTTCGAAGGTGGTCTCAACTCCAAGAAACGCTCGCTTCTTCAGCGCGTCGAACGGGCCGTAGGTGAAGCGACTGAGGTTGGCCGAGGCATCGAGCGTCGCCACGACCTGGCCATTCAGGCCGGTGTAGCTCACCGTCGGGTAGCCCCCGGCGTCCCTCACGATGACCGCCCAGACAGCGTCTGGCACCTTTGACCAACTGTCCACGAGTCCCGGAACGACGGCCTCTGGATCAGAGGAGCTCGCGGGCGCGCGACTCGCCTTGCTCGTGTACTCGTAGTGCGTCAGCGCCGTGCCGATCCGGTTCGCGGCCGTTGTGTATGGATGGCGTTCGAGCGTCACCCGACCCAGGTCGTCGTACTCGTAGCGGTGCACAGCGACCGAGTGTTGGCTCCGGAGATGGGGTGTCGACATCCCCACCAACCGGCCACGAACGTCGTAGCCGTACTCCTGCGCGCTCACCAGCGAAGCGTCGTCCTGGATGCTGCGACGGATGGGCGCGCCGAAGCTGTTGTAGTCGACGATCTCGGTCGCCTCTCCTGCGCCGGACACCTCGACTCTCCAGTGCGCCCCGAGAACGCCCCCGCGCAGATACCGCACCTGCGTGCGACTGCCATCGCTTGCCACCGTCGATCCGAGCCGGCCAAATGCATCACGGTTCCACGTCTGCCAGCTCCCGTCCGATTCCTTCTGCCAGCCCAACGCGCCGGTGCGCCAGTCGTGACCGAGGGTGACCGGCGTCATGTTGTGAACCTGGTGCATGCCGGTATAGGCGAGCTCCGGGTACATGCCGTAGCGATCGTACTCCGTGTAGTAGAACTGACTCGTCACATCGCGACCACGCACCCACACGTAGTCCACGTTGCCGTACTCGTCGTAGTCGAAGACGCGAGCTTCTTCCTCGACCTCACCTCGCAGGCGCTGCACGAGCGAGACGTGTCCCTTCTCGTCGTAATCGAAAGCCCACTTCGCTGTCTTGTGCTCCCGCATCACAATGGGGAGCTGCATGTTCGCGAAGCTATCGACGGTGCGCGTCTTGGGTAGGCCAAGGAGGTTCCTCGCCTCGTACGTTCGCCAACGCGGATGGCTCGAATC
>CAYNOM010001039.1:0-2480 GCA_964398415.1 uncultured Polyangiales bacterium
AGCCGCGTGGTGCGCGCGGCCTCGCGTGCGCAGGCGAAGGACATTCGCTTCGTCATGGTCGGCGGCGAGACGGAAATCGATCGGGCCGTGCTCGAGAAGCTGCGCGACCCGCTCGTTCACCTCGTGCGCAACGCGATAGCGCACGGCATCGAGGCCGAGGAGGTCCGGACGGCGAAGGGTAAGCCTGCCATGGGCACGGTGGAGCTGCGTGCCCGTGCCGCAGGGTCGTGGGTGGAGATCGTGGTCGCGGACGACGGGCGCGGCATCGACGTGGAGCGGGTGCACGACAAGGCGCTCGAGCTCGGCGTCATCGACGAGCGCGAGGCCAACGCGCTGACGCGCGAGGCACTCATGGAGCTGGTCTTCCACCCTGGCCTGTCGACGGCGGCCGTCGTCTCGGACCTCGCGGGACGCGGTGTCGGCATGGACGTCGTACGGAGCAACCTGGTCGAGATCGGCGGCAGCGTCGCGATCTCGAGCACCCCGGGAAAGGGCACGGAGTTTCGCCTGCGCGCACCATTGACACGCCTCACCACCCGCGCGCTCACCTTCGTGCTCGCGGGGCAGGCGATGGCGGTGCCAATGATGAACGTCGAGCGAACCTTGCTCGTCGAGCGCAGCGCCATACGCACCGTCGAGGGCACGGAAGTCATCTCCATCGAGGGCGACCTCGTGCCCATCGTCACCTTGGCCGCGGCGCTCGGTATCGAGGCCGAGCACGGAGAGCGAAGGCCTGCCGTGGTGCTCTCCGAGGGACACCGCCGCGCCGCCTTCGTCGTCGACGAGGTCCTCGGCGAGCGCGAGCTGACCATGCAATCGCTCGGTTGGAGCATGCAACACGTGCCAGGAGTCGCCGGGGGCGCCGTGCTCGAGTCGGCCGACGTGTTGCTCGTCCTCAATCCCCACGAGCTGTTGGGGATGCGCGCTGCGCCCACGCCCCTTTCCCAAAAGGCCGCGCCGAGCCACGGCAGCCGACGCGCCCGCGTGCTCGTGGTCGACGACTCCGTCACCTCGCGGACGCTGGAAAGGAACATTCTCACCTCGGCCGGCTACGAGGTCCACATGGCCATCCATGGCGAGGCCGCTCTTCAATTTCTGCGCGACCAGGAGGTGGACCTGGTCATCACCGACGTCGACATGCCGAAGATGAACGGCATCGAGCTGATCACGCGCCTACGCGCCTCGAGCGAGCACCAGCGCTTGCCCATCATCCTGGTGACGAGCCTGGGCGGAGAGGAAGACAGAAGCCGCGGCGCCATGGCGGGAGCGGACGCGTACATCGTCAAGGGCGAGTTCGATCAGGACGAGCTTCTGCGCGCCGTCGAGCGCCTCCTGTGAGCGCCATGAAGCCCGTGCGCATCTTCGTCGTCGACGACTCCGCCTCGGCACGCGCCCTGCTCCGGCACTACTTGCACGGCTTCGAGGGCATCGAGCTCGTGGGTGAAGCTCGTTCGGGCCCCGAAGCGCTCGTGCGCGTCCCAGCGAGCGGCGCGGACGTCGTGCTCATCGATGTGGTGATGCCGGGCATGGACGGGCTCAGCGTCACCCGGGAGCTGATGGGACGCAGCGCCCGGCCAGTGCTGATCATGTCGCATCTCGCGACCCAGGACGCCGAGCTCGGCTTCCGCGCGCTCGAAGCGGGTGCGCTCGAGATGATGCCCAAGCCCACCGCCCAGGAGCTTCAGGATCCGGCAGCGCGCCGCACTCTCGCCAGGAAACTACGCGTGCTCGCGGGAGTGCCCGTGGTCACGCGTCGCCTGCGCTCGATGGAGGGCACGCTACGTCCCCTACGCGCGAGCGATCCGCCCGCTCAGCCCACGCAGCATGCCGAGCTCGTCTGCATCGGCGCCTCGACGGGCGGACCGCCGGCCCTGCTCCTGATCCTGCGCGCTCTCGGCAAGACGAAGCCGAGCTGTCCCTTGGTCATCGTGCAGCACATGGCGGCTGGCTTCATCGCCGGGATGGCGCAATGGCTCGCCGACGAGACGGGTCTGACCATCCGCATCGCCGCCGATGGCGAGCTCCTGAGTCCGGGTACGGTGTACCTCGCCCCCGACGACCGCGACCTACGCCTGCGCGGAAGCCGGCTCGTGCTCTCGGCGTGCAGCGCGCACGAAAGCTACTGCCCGTCGGTGGACGTGATGTTCGAGTCGGTGGCGCACTCGGGCTCTGCGCCGGGCACGCTCGGAGTGCTGTTGACCGGCATGGGCAGCGATGGCGCCCGCGGGCTCTTGCGGTTGCGTGAGGCGGGCGCATGGACCCTCGCCCAGGACGAGGCAACGAGCACGGTCTTCGGCATGCCGCGAGCAGCCGTCGAGCTGCAAGCCGCGTGTGAGGTGCTTTCCCTCGGCAGCATCGCGTCCCGCGTCGCCATGGCGTGCAGCGAGAGACGCCACTGAGGCAAGCATAGCCCATGCCGTGCAAACTCGGAGCATCGCGACATCTTGCAGTCTCGAAGGTTCGTCTCCTACTGCGCGCAC
>CAYNOM010001040.1:0-2479 GCA_964398415.1 uncultured Polyangiales bacterium
CGCTTCCGCATCCCGTGCAGACCGAACCGGCCCGCCGTGCGTCTGTGACCCCCACGACGGGCTAGGCATGCTGCGAACGCTTGGGCATGCTGCCGTGGGACGCGACGCGGGAGGCATGGGTGGATCGAGCGAGTCGACGTGGGTTTGGGGGGTGGGGGCTTTCCCTCGTGCTCGCGCTGGGCGCTGCGTGCGGTGGCAAGTCCGACGCGCCCGCATCCGTGCTGCAGATCGTGGAGGGCGGCCCCAGCGTGCCCGAGCTGCGCTTCCGTGAGCTGATCGAGCCGATCGAGGCCTTGCCCATCGCGCTCACCGCCTCGGATGGCACAGGTCTTCAGCTCGTCGCCCTCGAAGCGCGAACCGTGATCGAGGACCCGCTCGCCTTCACCGAGCTGCACCTCACGTTCAGAAACCCCGAGCCCAGGCGTCGTGAGGGGCGCTTCGAGATCACCCTGCCGCCCCAGGCTGCCGTCTCGCGCTTCGCGATGCGCGTGGGGGACACGTTTCAGGAAGGCGAGGTCGTCGAGCTCTCTCGCGCTCGTCAGGTGTACGAAGACTTTCTGCACCGAAAGCAAGATCCCGCGCTGCTCGAGAAAGACGACAATCGTTTCTCCGCGCGCGTGTTTCCGATCGAGGCCCACGCCGACAAGGAGATCATCCTCGCCTACTCCGAGGAGCGGCCCCTGCGCAGCGAGCCCTATCGGCTCTTGATCGGCGGGCTGCCGGCGCTCGAGCGCTTCGACGTCGACGTGCGGCTCGGCTCGAGCAGCGCCACCGGTCTCGAGTCGACGGAGCGTGCACGCGGTGAGCAGGGACGATTGTCGCTGCACGAGACGAATCACGTGCCGAAGTCGGATCTGGAGGTGCACCTGCCGCGCACCCAGGCCTTCGCGTTGCGCAGCGGAGAGCTGGTGGTGGCGCGCGTCGCACCCGCACCCAAGCTCGACGACGAGCCCATCCAAGGTCTGACGATCCTGTTCGACACCAGCGCATCGCGGGCGCTCGGCTTCAGCGCGCAGATCGAGCGAACGGCGCGCTTGCTCGTCGCGCTGGAGCAGGCAGAGAAGCGGCCCTTCGACGTGAGAATCGTCGCCTTCGATCAGGAGGTGGAAGAGATCTACCGCGGGCCTGCGTCGGGCTTTTCGCTACGCGAGAAGAGCAAGTTGCTCGCACGCGATGCCCTGGGCGCCTCCGATCTGGGGCAGGCGCTCGCCTACCTCGCAGAGCGGCCCGCTGGTCACGAGCGCTTGCTCGTGGTGGGAGACGGGGTCGTGACCGCGGGCGCAGATGACCTGACGAGCTTGCGCGAAGCGGTGGCCAAGCTCGCGGCGCACGGTGTGCGCAGGCTCGACGTGATCGCCGAGGGTGGCGTGCGCGACGACGACACGCTCGCGGGGCTGACGCGCGCGGGACTCGCGTCGACCGGAGTCTGGCTCGATGCGCGGATGGCCGAGTCGACCTGGGTGGAAAAGCTGCGGCGTCGCGTGGCGGACGAGGTGTCCGTGAACCTCGCGGGGGCGACGTGGATCGAGCCGCGCGCGTTCGAGGCGGTTCAAGTGGGTGATGAGCGACTCGTGTTTGCAGAGCTGCCCCCGGGGACGCCCGTGCAGATCGAGCTCGGGGACGGAAGCGCGGTCGCCTTGCCCGTGCTCGAGGCGCCGCGTCCGTTGCTCGAACGCGCGCTGGCGCGCGCCAAGATCGCGGCGCTCACACGCGAGCTCAACACGCTGCGCGAACGGGACGAGGCCAAGCGCACGGCCCTGAAGAGCCGCATCGTCGCGCTGTCGGTGAAGCAGCGCGTGCTGTCCGAGCTCACGGGCCTTCTGGTGCTCGAGACCGACGCTGACTATCGGCGCTTTGGCATCGCGCAGACGGCGCTGACCGACATCCTGCACGTCGGCGACGAGGGGCTCGCGTTGATGCACAGGGCCCCGTCGCTGCCGACGCGCGTGCTGGAGCGTGCGGAAGCGGAGGAGTCTCTCGACGACGCGGTGGGCATGGTGCAAGAGGGCGCTGTCCCTGAGGCGCCCAGCGTGGTGCGCGGGGAGGCTCCCTCGGGGCCCGCTCAGGAACGTGCGAGCAAGATGCCTTCGGCTTCCGCCATCGCCCAGGCGAAGAAGCCCGCTCTTCGCGCCCGACACGCAACGAGCCCGAGCTCGCAGGCGCCCGCGCCGAAGTCGGCTCCCGCGCCGCGTGCCGCACCTCGCGCGCCCGCGCCCGCAGGTAGTGGCATCGCGATGGGTGAGTCACCTGCCTTGGCGAGTCGTAAGGGCAGCGCGGCGGTCGACCCGGCGGATGGCCTTGGCAGTGGCGCGGTGGTGACGGAACGTCGACCGAGCGGCATGCTGCTCGCCGCTCAGCCCACGTGGACCGCGAGCGTCCGCGTGCGCAGCGCGTCTGGCCTCGGGACGGCGTCGACCCAGCGCCTCGTTGCGGGACGCCTGCGCTCAGACGCCTTACGCTGTTACCAACGCGCGGGAGC
>CAYNOM010001041.1:0-2479 GCA_964398415.1 uncultured Polyangiales bacterium
GGGCTCGTTGACGATGCGCTTGACCTCGAGACCCGCGATGCGGCCCGCGTCCTTCGTGGCCTGACGCTGGGAGTCGTTGAAGTAGGCCGGCACGGTGATGACCGCCTCGGTGACGCTCTCGCCGAGGTAGTCTTCGGCGGCCTTCTTGAGCTTACGCAGCACGTTGGCGCCGACCTCGGGTGGGCTCAGCACCTTGTCGCGCACCTGGATGCCGACGTCGCCGTTGTCGCGTCGAACGACGTGATAGGGCATGCGCTTGGCCTCTTCGACGCACTCGTCGTAGCGACGGCCCATGAAGCGCTTGGCCGAGAAGATCGTGCCCTCGGGATTCGTGATCGCCTGGCGCTTGGCCATCTGGCCCACGAGGGGCTGCCCTTGGTCGTCCCAAGCCACGATGGAAGGCGTCGTGCGATCGCCTTCTTCATTGACGATCACCTTCGGCTCCTTGCCGTCCATGATCGCGACCACGGAGTTGGTGGTGCCGAGGTCGATGCCGATGATCTTGCCCATGAGTCTCTCCTACGCCCCCAGGGCCGCGCTATGCGGCCCGTAAAACTCTGTTGACCGCGCTATGCGGCCCGTAAAACTCTGTTGGCCGCGCTATGCGGCCCGTAAAACTCTGTTGACCGCGCTGTACGGCCCGTAAAACTCTGCTCGGCCGCGCGGAGCGGCCCGCCCATGACTGCCAGCACGACTGCCTGAGGGCGTTGTGACGGCCTTCAAAAACCGGATTGCCTGTGACTCAAGGTGCGGATTCTGTGAGGCTTTTCGACCCATCGAGGGTCTCCGCGAGCCCCGAGTCATGGGCCAAAGTAACCAGTGGCTCCGGGCCGTCAAGAGCTCGGGCCGTGCTGAGACTGAGCGCCGAGCCGGTCGACGTCTTGACCTACCCGGCAGAGCACGGCAGATAGGGCGCCCATGTCCGAGAAAACCGGCTCCGGGCGGGGCCTGGTCCTCATCACCGCGGCGAAGCTGTACTTCATCGCCACGGGCTTTCTGGTCCAGCTCGGACTCCCACGCCTGCTCGGCTCGCCCGAGGCGTTCGGCGAGTATTCGCTCGCCATGAGCATCGCGAGCGTGGTCAACAACGTGCTGATCGCCACCACCGTGCAGTCGGTGAGCAAGCGCGTGAGCGAAAGCCCCGAGCACGCGGCCGAGCGCCTGCGCCAGGGCCTCAAGCTGCAACTCGGCGTGGGCGTCACGCTCGCCGGAGGCATGTTCTTGGCCGCGCCGACGCTCTCGCGCTTTGCCTACGACGAGAAGCTGACGACCCTCGTGCAGATCGCCGCCTTCGTACCTTTGTGTTACGCGCTGTACGCCGCCCTCGTGGGCAGCCTCAACGGGCGTCAGCTGTTTCAGCGCCAGGCCGCGCTCGACATGACTTTCTCCACGGTGCGCACGGTGGGCATCCTCGGCGCGGCGGGGCTCGGCTTCGGCGCCATGGGAGCGCTGAGCGGCTTTGCCGCGGCCGCAGGCGTGATCCTGCTCGTCGCGCTCGTGGTCGTCGGCACGGGCGGGCCGGGCAAGGGGTTGCCGCTCAAGACCTGGTTTGCGTTCATCCTGCCGATCGCGGCGTTTCAGAGCACCCTCAACGGCACGCTCCTGCTCGACGTCTGGATGCTCAAGAACACGGCCGCGGGGCTCGGGATGGACGCGGGACTCGCGATGGAAGCGGCCACCGAGCAGGCTTCGCGCCTCGTCGGCTTCTATCGCGCGGGGCAGACGTTCTCGCTCGTGCCCTACCAGATCATCTTGTCCGTGACGTTCATCGTGTTCCCGCTGGTGTCGCGCGCCACGGCCGATGGCGACCACGACGCGGCGCGCGCGCACGTGAAGTCAGCCCTGCGTTTCTCGCTGCTCCTGTTGTTCTTTCTCGCGGCGCCCATCGGCGGCTCGGCCGAGTCGTTGATTCGCCTGGCCTACGGGGAGAAGTTCTTGGATGGCATGCGGGCCCTCGAGGTGCTCGTGTTCGGCCAGGTGGGCCTGGCCATGTTCGTGATCGTGGCGACGATCCTCAGCGGCGCGAGTCGCCCCGGAATCCCAGCTGCGGTAAGCCTGCTCGCGTTGATCATCGTGCTCGCGGGCAACCGGCTGTTCGTAAGCCATGTGGGCCTTTCAGGCGACACGCTGCGGGCGGCAGCCCTCGCCACGAGCCTTGGCCCCACGCTGGCCATGGTGCTGTCGGCTTTCGCCCTGCGCGCCACTTTCGGGGTGTTTCTGCCCCTCGCATCGGTGGCCCGTGGCGCCATCGCCGCAGCCATCGGCTTTGTGGCGGCGCGACTCGTGCCCCAACATAGCCTCTTGTTTGCACCCGTGGCCATGGCGGCGGGCGCCCTCGCCTACCTCGCCATGCTGTTCGTGCTGCGAGAGCTCACCCGCGACGACGTGGACGCCCTGCTCTCGGCGCTGAAGAAGCGGAAGCCGGCAGCACCGGCGACCGCTTGAATGGGCCACTCTTGCCCCCTGTCTTCTCGAGCAG
>CAYNOM010001042.1:0-2477 GCA_964398415.1 uncultured Polyangiales bacterium
CGGCCGGTACGGCGCAGGCCGAGCGTCCGCTCACTTGGAGCGCGCAGCAGAAGCTTACGATCACGGTCAACACCGCGGCCCGCAACATCCACATTCGGGGCGCCGCCCAAGGTGCGCGCGACTGGTCGTTCGGAGCGATCACGATCCCCGCGGGGCGTCTCGCCGTGGGCTCGACGCTCGACGGTAGCGCCTCGGCGTTTGCGCGCTTGTCGGAGCTGCGCAGCGTGGCGGCGGCTTCGGTGGCGTGCCGCGTCGGGCCGAGCTGTGAGCGCTGTGGCGATGGGATTGTCGGCACCGCTGAGACATGCGACGTGGCGTTGAGCGCCTTCTGCTTGCCTGGCTGCACCGCTGTCGGCTTTACGCCCTGTTCCGAGCAAGAACCCGACGCGTGTCCTGACGGGCAAGTCTGCGTCCCGGGCAGCGGCGACAACTTCGATGCTGATCATACGAGCGTCTGCGTTCCTGAATCGTGCGGAACGAGCCCCGAGTGCGGTAGCTTCGACAGCAAGTGCGGTCGCTGCGAATGCACCCCGAGCTGCGCGGGCAAGCAGTGCGGAGACGACCCGCGCGATGGCTGCGGCGGGTACTGCCCCGGCCTGTGCGGTCGCGGCGAGCGCTGTACCGACATCAGCGACTGCGCCGGGGATCTGGCCTGCAGCCCTGGCGCAGCGCGCGGCTTTGATCCCATGGCGCCCGTCGACGCGGCTGCTTGCGTGGATGTCATGTGCACGATCCTCGAGGCGGAGCTGGATCACTGCGGGCCGAACAGCTCGATGCTCTGTGGGACGACATGCACCCAGTGCGTTCCTGACTGTAACGGCAAGGCGTGCGGTGCGAATGACGGCTGTGGTGGGCGCTGCGGCGTCGGGACCTGCGCCAACGGTGGGGCATGTGTCGCGGGTATCTGCCTCGCTCCAGTGCTCCAAACGGATCCCGCGCTGGGACCCCCGCTCCAGGTTGTGCCCACCGATGAAGCCGCTGAGCTTCCCGGCACTTTCGAGGTGACCGCCAACGGCACCGCCCGCTACACGATCCCCATCATCGTTCCACCCGGGCGTGGGGGCATTCAGCCCTCGCTCGCGCTTCAGTACGACAGCTCTCGGGGCAATGGCATCGTAGGCGACGGCTGGTCGCTTTCAGGGTTGTCTAAGATTCACTGGTGTGAGCGGACGCTCGCGCAGGACGGCTTTGCGCGCGGTGTGATGGGGGACGGACAAGATCCGCTCTGCCTCGACGGCCAGCGCCTCGTCTGGAACGCCAAGGACAAGTACTTCCGAACGGAGCTTGATTCGTTCGTGCGAGTGACTGAGAAGGTCCACGCCGAGCAGGGAACGAGGAGCTTCGTGCTTCAGACCAAGTCGGGGGAGATTCGAGTCTACGAGCCCATGAGCGAAGAGGGGCTCTGGCTCTTGTCTCGCGTCACGGACCTGCACGGCAACTACATGCTCATTCAGTACGACAAGAATGTGCTGAAAAAAACTCAGCTGCCTGTCGTGACGTACCGTCCCGAGGCGATTCTCTACACAGGGCACGTCGGGGCCAATCGGGCGATCGACTCGGATCCGACATCCGATGATGTTCCGCCGCAGTTTGCCGTGCGCTTCGTCTATGCCGAGCGCAGAAGGAGTAGCTATCCCCACGATTGCACGTCCACGGCCGAGCTCGGGATGCTTGTGCAGACCTGTGTTCGCCTTGCATCGATCGACACGTACGTGGGCGAGACACCGGTGCTCTCGCACCGCATTGCGCGAACAGGTGACAGGATCGACTCGATCCAGCTCTTTGACTTGGCGATCGACAAGGCGATCACACGGCCAACCAAGTTCGACTACGTGCCGGATCAAGGGCCAAGCCAAGTCGTAGAGCCTGTCGCGGTGATTGGGCCATTCACGACAGCGTATGCTCCGCGCCTGTTCCCAGTCGATTTCGACGGGGACGGCGTGCATGAGCTAGTCAAGTGGCAGCTCAGCGTGAATGTTGAGCAGAGTGGTCTTCGACTGCTCTCCCAGTACAACCCACAGACGGGTGTGTTTGAGCGTTCCGAGGATCTTGGGGTGCTCTCGCCCACGGATGTTGGCATCAGGAATGGCAATGTGCCGTACCAGTCCTGTTTCACGTCTCAGGATCGTTTTCAGTTTATCGACCTCGATCACGACGGCCGAACCGAGCTCGTCTCCTGGGGTGAGCCCAAGGGGGTCTATCGCTACTCGCCCGCCGCGGGCAAGCTTGTCAAGATACGCGATAGCTTGCTGGGCGAAGTGCCGTTCGAGTGTAACGGCGGCACGACAGCATTGCTCCGCCTCGGCGATATCGACGGCGATGGCGCTGTTGAGGGCGTGGTCTGCCAAAGGCGGTCGCAAGAGAAGCACCGCGCGCAGCTGTTCGTCTTGAAGGCCGACGCGTCGGGCATCCTTCAGCCCTTTCTTTCAACAGAGGTGTCCGATGCGCTGGAGTCTACTTGCAGCGGCATGCAGTTG
>CAYNOM010001043.1:0-2477 GCA_964398415.1 uncultured Polyangiales bacterium
CGGTCGAGCTGGGACGCGTCCTCGAAGAGCTGGGGCGGACGGTGCAGCCGCTGGTCGACCAGAAGAACCTAGAGCTGTCGATGGAGATCGGACCCGGGACGGTGACGGCGCTGCAAACCGATCCGGTGCGGGTGCAGCAGATCCTGCGCAACCTGTTGTCGAACGCGGTGAAGTTCACCGAGCGGGGAAAGATCACGTTGCGCGCGCGCAACACGGACGCCGAGCACGTGGCCCTGGAAGTGACGGATACGGGCATCGGCATCCCGCGCGAGCAGCAGGGGGTCGTCTTCGAGGCGTTTCGGCAAGCGGACGGGAGCACGCAACGCAAGTTCGGCGGTACGGGCCTGGGGCTGACCATCTCGCGGCAGCTCGCGCGCAACCTGGGTGGAGACCTGACGGTGGGCAGTGAACCGGGCAAAGGCAGCACGTTCACGCTGAACTTGCCGATTCGCAGCACCGGCATGCCCGCTCCACCGCCGCCGCAAACGCCGACGTTGCCGAAACGCAAACGCGCGCCCGAAGTCGCCCCGCCTCCGCATGCACAGCCGCCCAACGGAAAGGCCGCGGCGCTCAAAGGCGCCATCGAAGACGACCGGGAAGCCGCCGGCAAGCCGGGAGCACGTTCGATCCTGGTCATCGAAGACGACCTGATTTTCGCGCGCATCTTGCGAGACCTCATCCGCGAGCAGCACCTGGCATGCATCATCGCGACGACGGCGGCCGAAGGGCTGGAGCTGGCCACGCGGTTCGCGCCGAACGCGATCCTGCTCGACATTCGCCTGCCCGATAGCTCGGGCCTGACCGTGCTGGAGCGGCTGAAGCAAAACCCCAAGACCCGCCACCTGCCCGTGCACGTGATCTCGGGGGCGGATCAAGCGCAGCAGGCGCTCGAATTGGGCGCCGTCGGCTTCGCGCTCAAACCGGTGGCTCGGGAGCAAGTCGTCGAAGCGCTCCGAAAGCTAGAGGAAAAGCTGGCGCAACGAGTCCACCACGTGCTGGTGGTGGAAGACGTGGCGGTCCAGCGTGAAAGCATCGTCCACCTGCTCGCCGCGGAGAACGTGAAGATCGTCGCCGTGGCGACCGGACATGAGGCGCTGCACCAGCTCGAAGCCGCCACCTTCGACTGCATGGTGCTCGATCTGACCCTGCCCGACATGTCCGGATACGACCTGCTGGAGAAGATGGCGGCCGGGCAAGCGTTTTCATTTCCGCCGGTCATCGTGTACACCGGCCGAACGCTCGCGCCGGACGAAGAGCGACGGCTGCGTCGTTATGCCAGCTCGGTCATCGTCAAGGGCGCTCGCTCGCCCGAACGGCTGCTCGACGAGGTGACGCTGTTCTTGCACCAGGTCGAAGCCAACCTGCCTCAGGAGCAACAACGGATTCTGCGCGAAGTGCGCGGACGAGAAGCCGCCCTGGAAGGCCGGACCATTCTTCTGGCCGAGGACGACGTGCGCAACGTGTTCGCCCTGTCGAGCGTGCTCGAGCCCAAAGGGGCCCACCTGCGCATCGCCCGCAATGGCGAAGAAGCGCTCGACATGCTCGAACAATCGCAACGCGATCCTCGTGCACATGTGGACATGGTGCTCATGGACATCATGATGCCCGAGATGGACGGGCTCACCGCCATGCGGGAGATCCGCAAACAGGAAAAGTGGAAGAAACTGCCGATCATCGCCTTGACCGCCAAAGCCATGGCCGACGATCGCGACCGATGTCTCAATGCCGGCGCCAACGATTACATCGCCAAACCCCTCGACGTGGACAAGCTTCTGTCCCTCATCAGAGTGTGGATGCCCAAGTAAAGGAGCCATGGCCTTGCCCCCGAGCGACTTCGACATCGAGCTGAAGCTGCTCCTCGAGGCCATCTACCTCAAGTACCAGTACGACTTTCGGCATTACTCCACGGCCACGATGAAACGACGCCTGCGGCAAGCAGCCGACCACTTCGGTTGTCCCTCGCTGTCGGAGCTGCAAGGACGGGTGCTGCGCGAACCGCACGTCTTTCGCCATTTACTCGGATACCTCACCATCCAGGTCAGCGAGATGTTTCGCGATCCGCCCTTTTGGCTGGCGCTGCGCGAACAGGTGGTGCCGCTGCTGCGCACGTACCCGTCGCTCAAGGTGTGGATCGCGGGCTGTGCGACGGGCGAAGAATGCTGGTCGATGGCCATCGTGCTGCACGAGGAAGGGCTGCTGAGCCGGAGCATGCTGTACGCGACCGACATCAGCCACGAGGCGCTGCGTAAGGCCGAAGCGGGCGTGTACGACCTCGAGCGCATGGCCTCGTTCAGCGAATCATACCGGGCGGCGGGGGGGCGAGCGTCCCTGTCCGATTACTACACCGCCGCGTATGGACGCGCGGTCTTCGATAAGCGCTTACGCAAAGACATGGTCTACTCGGACCACAGCCTGGCAACCGACAGCGTCTTTGCCGAGGTGCAGCTCGTCACGTGCCGCAACGTGCTCATTTACTT
>CAYNOM010001044.1:0-2476 GCA_964398415.1 uncultured Polyangiales bacterium
CCTCGTCGGCCATCGCGAGCCGAGCCTGCTCGCCCGCCACGCGCTCGCCGAGTGGTCACACCCCCACGACCTCGCGCCGCCACCGCTCATCAACGGCGGGGATCTCAAAGCGCTCGGCTTCTCCCCAGGGCCGGGCTTCCGCGACGCCCTGGTCGCGGTCGAGACGGAGCAGCTCGAGGGCCGGATCGACACCAGACAGCAGGGGCTGGCGCTGGCCCATCGCATCCTCTCGGGCGACCGACCCTCGGGCCGCTAGAGGCAACGCTGGTCACTTGGCGAATCAACCCTAGTATCCAGCGCTCGAGGGCGACCACAAGGGCTGTCCATTGATCACATCTCAGGATGTATCGAGCTCGGCCCGTTCGGACCACCCGAGTTCGACGAGCAGGAGCTTCTCGAATCCTCGTCGCAAGACGAGCCACCCTGGACTGCCGTTGTTCGGGATGTGGCCGCCGAGACGGGCGATGGCTTGCAGCATGTCGCGAGCAGTCGGCCTGGGTGGAAGGGGCTTTCCTGCTCGCTTGGCGAGCGATCCCAAGACCTGAATCTGCACGGGCGTCAGCAAGTCGTTGGCTGACGACTCGGGGCGTTGGCGTTCGACCCATCTGAGACGGAGCAACCGCCACGCGACGGGGATGAAGATGGCTAGCGCCCGCAGCAATGCCGACCCCGATTCAAGTTGGAGGGTCTCGTAAGCGCAGCCCGTCTTGACGGCCTTGAAGAACTCCTCGATGAGCCACCGACGGCGGTAGATATCGACGACGCGAGCGACGTCGGCGGGGGTCTCGATGGGCTCGGTCGTGCAGAGCCGCCAGGTGACCGGGTCGTGTCCTTCGGGTGGATTCGTCTCGCAGACGTCCACGAAGTTGAGCGTCATCACATCCGGGATGTGTGCGTGGGCTCCGTTGCCAGGGCTCACCTCGAGCCTCTGAGCGCGTACCTCCAGGTGTGCTGAACGCCTCGCCAGCCACTCCTGCTTGCTCTTGGAAACGAGGGGCTCCTTGGCCTTTCGGCGCGCCAGGATCACCTCGCGCTCGAGGAGAAGAGGCGCCTGCCTCATCACCTCGAAGAGCTTCGGGCCAGAGTCCTTGCGTCGGTCCTTTATCAACCGGCGGTCGTGCGAAAGCCGGACGACGAAGCGGTGCCCGTGCGCCTCCATGTCGGCGAAAAGCTCCATGCAGTCGCCTTCGCGGTCCATGACGTGCACGACACACGGATGGTCTGCGAGGAGGTCACCGCACTCATGGACAGCCTCGTTCCATCGAAGCGACTCGCGGTCCGGGTCGTATTGCGACTCCTGCTGAGGCCGCTTGCCACGGCGACGCCCGAACCGTCGCCAGATATGCATTCGGAGCACTCCCAGCGGCTCTCCATCCAGGCCCGCACACAAGGAGAGGTGGTCATAGAAGCCAGCCTTGTCGCTCGGTTCGACGGTGCCCATCTCAGTGCGCTCACCATTGAACGCGAACGTCGTGGTGTCATGTAGCACCAAGACTTCACTTCGAGCCGCAGCACGCTCCACGGTCGCGCCGCTGTGACCTCCGAAGATGGCCTCCGCAGAGACGGCCGGGTTGTTCAGAAAGCGGTATGTCGCCTCGAGGTCGGCCGATGAAGTGCAGGTGTCTGGAAGACTGGAGCCAGGCCTCGCAGCCACAGCCGTCACCAGCTTCATCAGCCGCGCATCGAGGCGCGCATCACCGAGGTCAACGGTCTCGACCTCGCTCACCAGGGAGAACGGCATCGGTACATCCATGCCGTGGTTCAGATCACATCCGGATCCTCAGTTCAACCAACTACTTGCAAAGATGTGTTGAATGATTAGCCCTTGTGGGTGCCCTCTGTGCGGCTGAGTCACGAGGGAGGCCTCGCTCCTGGACTCGGTGTGGCCAACCGGAGCGCGATGTCGCGGGCGGTGTCAGAGCAGACCGCGCCCGAGGTATCTTTGGATATAGCCCTTGACCCGCACCTTCTTCGCGGTGTTGTCGGAGCTCATATAACGGATGGTGCCAAAGACCTTCCGCTCGGGTCCCCAGGGCCTGTCGAAGCGGCCGAGTGACCAGAAGATGCCGCTATAGCTGTTGGGGTTGCGCCCGTCGGTGGACCAGCGGTTGTTGAGCTCGATGAGGAGTGCGAGCGCGGTCTTCGGGTCGGGGGTCCATTCGATGATCTTCTTGGCCCACAACATCCTGAGATAATTGTGGATTCGCCCCTCTTTGCGGAGCTGCGACTGGGCCGCATTCCAGAGCAGGTCGTGGGTCTTGCCGCGCTCGAGCTCTTCGCGTGAATAGGTGTATTGGCGCTCGTCGTTGGTGTGGGCCTCGAGGGTCTGGCGTGCCCACAGCGGCAACGACTCCCACTGGTCATAGTCTTCGCGCAGGAACGCGAAGTTGTAGCCGATCTCGCGCCAGGTGATGACCTCGTCGAAGAAGGCCTCACCCTCGGGCGAGAGGTTCCAGAAACCTTCGCGGCTGCCGTT
>CAYNOM010001045.1:0-2471 GCA_964398415.1 uncultured Polyangiales bacterium
ACAATACCGACGCCTCTTCGAGATCAACCTCATGGGCGTGGTGCACGGCTCGAAGCTCGCGTACGACGCCATGCTCGAGCAGGGCGGGGGACACATCGTCAACGTGTCGTCCGTGGCGGGCCTCTACACCTTCCCCGTGTTCAGCGCCTACTCTGCCACCAAGTTCGGTGTGCTCGGCTTCTCCATGGCGTTGCGCACGGAGGCCCATGCGCTCGGGGTCAAGGTGAGCGTCATCTGCCCGCAGAACATCGCTTCGCGCATGAAACAGCACGGCATCCCCACACTCGGGGTGAAGGACCCCGAGTTCTTCAAGAAGCTGCCCGGAAGCTGGATGGACGCCAACGTGGCGGCTCGCGCAATGCTGAGCGGCGTGGCCAAGAATCGCGCGATCATCGTCGTGCCGTCTCGCGCGCGCATGCTGTGGTGGCTCTATCGCCTGAATCCGAGCATCGTCGAGGTCATCGGGCGCGGTGCAACGCGCATGTTCAGACGCTTTCGCAGTCCGCCGGGCTGAGCTCACGCGTGCCGCGCGCTTCTGCGAGTGGGCGCGTTGACCGCTGCGGCGTCCAGCGTCTCGCGAACCTTCGCCTCGAGCACGGCCAGACTGAACGGCTTTTGGAGGAACGCGACGTAGGGATCGTCCAACACCGCGGGCGAGATGGCATCCTTCGCGTGGCCCGAGATGAACAGCACGGGCAGCGCGGGATGCGAGGCGCGAAGGCGCTCGATGAGCTCTGGTCCGGTGCCATCGCCCAGGGCCACGTCGCAGATCACGAGGGCGACGGAGGGGCGCCGCACGAGCGCGCGCAGCGCCTCGCGTACGCCGTCCACCGCGATCAGCACGTAGCCTTGAGCTGAGGTCGCTTCTGCGATCAGGGTGCGCACCGTTGGATCGTCCTCGACCAGGAGCAGCGTCTCTCCTCGTCCGGGGCCGACGGACACGAGCTTCGGTTTGGCAATGGGCGTGCGTGGCTCGTCGACGGCGGGCAAGTAGATGCGCAGGGTTGTCCCGCGACCGATCGCGCTGTCGACCGTGATGTGACCGGAGCTCTGCTTGACGATGCCGTACACGGTAGAGAGCCCGAGCCCTGTACCCTTACCGAGCCCCTTGGTCGTGAAGAACGGTTCGAAGATGCGCGTTCGCGTGGCTTCATCCATGCCTACGCCTCGATCCGTCACCGAGAGCACGACGTAGTCTCCGGGCGGCAGGTCGGCAGGCCTGTGCACGGCGTCCTGCTCGAACGAGACGTCGCGCGTCTCGAGCCGAATCACACCGCCGGCGGGCATGGCGTCCGCGGCGTTGAGCACGAGGTTCATCACCATCTGCTCGACCTGACTCGGGTCGGCTCGCACGTTGCGCTCGGCCGCGAGCTCCGAAACCAGGGTGGTGTTGGCGCCGATCAGGCGATCGAGCATGCGTGTCATGCCGCGAATCACCTCACTCTCGCAGAGCACCACGGGCTGCATCAGTTGCTTTCGCCCGTAGGCGAGCAGCTGGCGCGTGAGCTCGGCCGCGCGCTCGCCGGCGTCGATGATCTGGGTTGCGCTGTCGTGGCGTGGATCGCTCTCTTTCGAGCCGTCGCGGATCATCTCCGCGTAGCCCAGGATCACCGCCAACATGTTGTTGAAGTCGTGCGCGACGCCGCCCGCGAGTCGACCGATGGCTTCGAGCTTTTGCGCCTCGCGCAGGGAGATCTCGAGCTCCTTGCGCTGTGAGTGGTCGAAGACGATGCCTTCGTAGGCGACCACGCTCCCCTGCGCCGTGCGCTGTGCATCGCCGTAGTCGGCCACCCACAGCTCGCGTCCCTTGGTCGGGCGCAGGCGGTACTCGACGAGGTACGGCCGCTGCTCAGCCACGGCGCGCTCGATCTCGACGCGCACCCGGGCCAAGTCGTCCGGGTGGATAAGCTCTGCATAGCAGGGGTGACCCGCACGCAAACGCATCGGATCGATGTCCCATAGGGCGCTGGCTTTGGCGCTCACGAAGTCGACCACCTCGCCCAGGGGATCGAGGCGTCGGTAGACCACTCCCGGCAACGTGCCGAGGATGCTCCCGAGGCGCCGCTCGCTCTCGCGCAGCGAGGTCTCGATACGATCGCGTTCGAGCTGCAGGGCGATCAACAACAAGCTCGTGAGCGATGCGGTGGCGAGAAACGCCCAAAGCAGGCTCAGGTCGAGTTGACGATCGGCGAATGCAAAGGGTCCACGGCCCAGGGCCGTGCCGATGCTCGCGGCCACGGCCACCCCGAGACATAGGGTCGATCCGCCGAGCACGCCCCAGCGCAGGGTCGACCACACCAGCATCGCGAATACGACGAACGCGAGCGGAATGCGCAGGTGTTCGGGCTCGTAGGGCAGGCTGAAGCTGACCGTGGCAAAGCCGAGCACGCTGAGCGTCGTGAGCACGAAGCCCGTACGGTTCTTCGCGTCGAACAGCCGCGCGAGCTCTGGGCGATCGATACAGAGCAGGG
>CAYNOM010001046.1:0-2470 GCA_964398415.1 uncultured Polyangiales bacterium
ATCCGCCGATTGCGGCGTTGTCGCCCGCGGCTGGAAGTCCATCCATCGAGAACTCAATCTCGTATTCGTACTCCTTCCCCCACTCAAGTCCTGCAACAGGTGGTACAGGCACGGCCGTTACGGCAGCCACATGCAGGTACTGGCCAACGGCAACGGTGGATCGCGTGCCCCTGCACAGTGGAGCCGTTTTCTGCGGAGCGAAGCGGCTGAACAGTCGGAGAGTTACGCTTCGCTTTGCGCGCAACGCTACCCAGACCGTAACCTGCGTCGGTTCCGTCCGCCGAACGATAGGGCCCGCCAGGACAAGGGGTAACCCAGCAAGTCGATTTGCTAGTTTAGCAAACGGCACGTCGCACTCTCCGTCACTGGGCATCCTTCGACAGAACGTCGAACCTCAATCCGCTGCTTCCCTCACCTCGGCCTGCATTCACCTTTCGGCCCAGCCAGACGTAAGTCTTTCCGTCCGCGCCGCGCGTGCGTTGCGCCGTCAGCTGTAGCTTGAGCCCGGAGCGCGGGACGGTGGCTTCGTCGAGCCAGATGATTGGGTCGCCTTCGTCAAAACCGAGTAATCGCGAGGTTGCGTCGATCAGAACGGGCTTCTCGTCCTCGGTGTTCCGGAGCATCTGTGCGCGCTGGAGGCCCACCGACTTGAAGGCGTTTTTGTTCTCACCTGGCAGTCGGGGTTCTCGAGCCGGAATGAAAGGGATCCAGTGTTCGGGGACGGTCGTCGCCAGACGATACCGTGGAACGTCCGCAATGGAGGGCGTGCCTCCGGCCCCCTTGCGCTCGAGGAGGTCGAGCTTCGATCGAATGGGAGCAATTTGGTCCACGAGCTCGCCGCGGCTGACTTCCAGGGCCGCTCGACCCGTGTCTGCCAAGCCATCCACCGTCAAGGCTTCGCGAACGGCTTTCAGTTGCTCTTCGAGCGGGTCCAGCTTTGCCCGGATGCGGGTAGTCTCTGCTTCACGCTCGCGCTCCTTTCGCTCGAAATGCGCAGCCCAACCGTCTGATCTGCGACCGAGCCCATTGAGTACGGTGTTTTCGACCGCCCAGACCATGTTGGCGCCTTCGTCGCGCAGGAAGCGAATCTCCTCGAGCGGCTTGGACTCCTGGCGCACTCCCGAGGGCGGTGGAAGGAGAAGTACGTCAGGAAGGCCTGGAGAGCTCGGTTGCCTGTCGCGGTCGATGCTGAAGATTTCCCAGCGCTTGAGCGGATCAATATCGGCGTTTCGATTGGCGCTTTTGATATCGAACTCCTCACCGAAGGTGGTGCGGACCTTCAGGGCATCAATGCGCACGAGGTTGCCGCACTTGACGGGCAGCGGCACGGAGAACCAGTCGTCTCCGTACACGAGTACGAACTCCATCAGGAGGAGCTTGGCTAGATCGGGTCGAGCGGTGTCGAGGTTTCCGAGGTCCAGACTCGCGTCTTCGAACTCCCACCAGCGAGGAGACGTTCCACGAACTCGGATATGCGTGGGACGGACCTTGATCGCTTCCGCCTGGTCGAAGTCACCCAGGTCGTTCTCTTGATTCGCGGGGGCCGAGAACGAGTGCCAATCGATCTCCCCGTTCCGACACTCGCGTGCGATGAGCGGTGTACGCGAAGCTCCTTGCGAAAGCCCCGTGTTGAGCTGCAGCTGGTATCGGAGCCCCTCCGGCTGCCAAGCGGCAGATGTGCCCGAGGGTTGGTAGCAAAGCTCGGCGCGCCATTGCTCGAGGGCAGCCACGGCATTCGCTTTCTGTTCAGCAGCGAGGCCGCCCACGTCGATCAGAGCGTCTTCCTTGATCGCCTGCAGCAGTGCACTACCGTTGATCACTCGGCCAGACATCAACTCGACGAAACGTCGGGTCTCACGATCGAGCATCGCTTCTTCGGCGTTATCTGGAACCTTTGGAGGAGCGCTCAGCGGGTACGTTTCGCGATACTTCCTGATGACGGATGATGCCGCAGCAGCACCGAGCTGGAAGCGTAAGAACCGTTCGAATTGCTGGCCGGCGGAAGCGGCCGCGCCTCAATCCGAACCTCGAGGGGCACGCCGTTCAGCACTTCCGAAGCGGAGCCGTCTCCGATTCCCGGTTCGACGCAATCGACCGGTTGCAGCGAATGCTTGAGCTCGACCTCCACGGGTGAACCCGCATCCTCACCGCGCAGCTCACCCACCTGCCATTGCCGGGCAATGAACCATAGCGGATCCGCTGTGCGCGCCTGCACCCCTCGCGTCAGATCTTCCGTGCGGCAACGCGGCTCGAGTCGCGACCACGTCGCAAAACGGTTCAGCAATGCTTTCGGAACGCGGGGAGCTAGCGGCATGGTTTCATCCGGGGAATGCGTCGGGCTGGTTGTTCACCCAGGTACGAAGAGCTCTCTCGAAATCGTCCGTGGAACTCTTGCGGGTCCACCGCGGATCGTCTCGATCCGACGGGAAGAGCAGGCCGGGAAGCATGACGCCGAGACCGAGATCATCCC
>CAYNOM010001047.1:0-2466 GCA_964398415.1 uncultured Polyangiales bacterium
ATGGCACCGTCGTAGGCCGCCGTGTGCGTGAAGGCCTTGGCCGCAAGGCGCGCACGCTCGGAGAGGCTCGGCACCTCGGGCAGCCCCCGGGCGACCTCGGCGTAGTCGTCCGGATCGACCACCACCGTCACGCGCGCGTGGTTTTTGGCCGCGCTGCGCAGCATCGAGGGACCCCCGATGTCGATGTTCTCGATGACTTCGTCGTGGGGCGCACCGCGGCTGACCGTGGCCTCGAAGGGATAGAGGTTGACCACCACGAGATCGATGGGCTGGCCCCCGATCTGGCCGAGCTGCGCCCTGTCACCCTCGGTGTCTCGCATCAGCAGGCCACCGTGCACGCGCGGGTGCAGGGTCTTGACCCGGCCGTCCATGATCTCGGGGGAGCCCGTGTACTCTGAGACGTCGATCACGCTGAGTCCCGCATCGCGCAGCGCCTTGGCGGTGCCACCCGTGGACAGGATCTCGACCCCTGACGCTGCCAATTGCTTTGCGAAATCAACGACATTTCGCTTGTCCGATACGGAGATGAGTGCCCGCTTGATGGCTGCCATGTGAGCGTTCCTCGAAGGCTGTAGAGGGGGGCGGACAGACGGCCCGCGTTCGCGGGCGCCTGATACCCCCATCCCGCGTCCAAAGCAACAGGCGGCTGCCCGCGACAGCTCTATCTCAGACCCCATGACGGTTGGGATTTCCCGTGTATCTATCAGGCAGTAGGCTCAGGCAGACATGGACGCGACCATTCGGCTGTACACGTTCAAAGAGGGCCTGCTGAGCAAGCTCGCCCACGACCTCAGGCTGACGCTCGGCCGGTTCGAGGTCACGGTGCGCGCGGCGGCGGTACAGGGCACCTTCGCGCCCGACTCACTGAGCGTCGATGGAGCCATCAAGGACGGCCAGCTCGCGACCACCATCCTGAGCGACGGCGACAAGGCCAAGATCCGAGAGAACATCGCCAAGGAGGTGCTCGAGGTGCGTGCCCACCCTGAGGCCCGCTTCAGCGGCAAGCTCGAGTCGAGCACGCCCCCCTTCACGGTGTCGGGCAGCCTCACGCTACACGGCGTGACCCAGCCGATTTCCCTGACGCTGCGGCAGGATGCGAGCCGACTCAAGGGCTCGATCGAGATCATTCCCTCGACCTGGGGCATCAAGCCCTATCGCGCGCTCGGGGGCACGCTCAAGGTGAGAGACCTCGTGCGCATCGAGATCGACGCGGACGCGCGCTGGCTCTCCGATGGCAGCATGCTCCTCACGGACGCGGTGGAGCTGAGCTGGAAGCCGCGCTGAGCACCCATGCCCGAGCTCGACACCCTGCTCTCCCAGCCCGAGTGGCGCCTGCTCGTGGCGCTCGCGGTGGGCCTGATCCTCGGCTCCGAGCGTGAGCGGCGCAAGGGAGCGCGCCCTCGCGAGGAGCTCGAAGGGGGCGCGGCCTTCGGCGTTCGCACGTTTACGCTGGCCGCTCTGATCGGCGCCGTGGGGGCGTTTAGCGCATCGGTGTGGCTGCTCGCGGCGAGCGCCCTGTTCATCGGCGGCCTCGCGATCGTGGCGAGCCTGCATCGCGCAGGCCCCGATCACGGCACCACCTCGGAGGTGGCGCTGTTTCTCGCGTTCTTGCTCGGCGCGCTCGCCATGTCCTACCCGGCGCACGCCCTGGGTCTGGGTGTCGTCTCCGCGCTCGTGCTCGCGCTACGCACCCGCCTGCACCAGGCCGTGACGCGCGGGATCTCCGAGCAAGAGCTGGTCGACGGACTCACCCTGGCGGTGTTCGCGCTCGTCGTGCTGCCGCTCGTCCCCGACCGCCCCATCGATCCCTGGCACGTGGTCAACCCGTTCGTGGTGTGGCGGCTGGTGGTGCTCGTAATGGCCGTGACGGGCTTCGGGCACATCGCGCAGCGCATGGTCGGACCGCGCTATGGCCTCGCGATCGCCGGGTTTGTGTCGGGCTTCGTCTCGAGCGCGGCCACGGTCGCAGCGATGGGCTCGAAGGCGAAGCTGATGCCGCCGGCGCTCTTGGGTGCGGTCGCCGGCGCCGCGGCTTCGAGCGTGGCCACCTACGCCCAGCTCGCGCTGCTCGTCGGCGCAGCCAACCCGGGTCTCTTGCGTCGCCTCGCTCCAGCTCTCGGGTTTGGTGCGCTGTGCGCGGGCGCCTACGCCGTCATCTTTACCTTACGTTCGCTGCGCGACGCCGACACGGAGTCCGAGCAGCGCCCGGGCCGCGCTTTCGACATCCGCGCCGCCATGTTGTTTGGCCTCCTGATCAGCGCGGTGTCGATCGCGTCGACCTTACTGCGCGACGCTTTTGGCGAGGCCGCCATGCGTGTCGCCGCGCTCGTGGCCGGCTTCGCAGATGCCCACGCCATCGCCGCGTCGCTCGCTTCGACCAGCGCGGCGCGAGGCATGCCGAACGAGGCCGCAGCGTGGGGCATTCTGCTCGCGCTCACCACGAACACGATCACCAAGGGGGGCAAC
>CAYNOM010001048.1:0-2465 GCA_964398415.1 uncultured Polyangiales bacterium
TCTTCGGCCCTGTATGCGCGCCGCGACACGAACGACACCACGGTCTGGGCGCCGCGTCTGCGTGCGGCCGCCACCCTGGGCGAGTCGGCAGGCGTCGAGACCGCCTACTCGCTCGATTCGTGGACGGGCGCATCCATCGACGTCGTCACCGCCGCGACCGATGCCGTGCATGAGATTCGGCACGAGATCACGGCAGGCGCTTACTACGAGCTCACCGACACCACGCTTTCGGGCGGCTATCGCTACTCCACCGAGAACGACTACTGGTCGAACGGAGGCGTGGCGAATGTCGCGTTCGATCTGGCCGAGAACAACACCACACTCGGCGTGAGCCTCTTCGGCAGCTCCGACGTCGTGGGACGCTCGGGAGATGACGGCTTTCGTCGTGATCAGAAATCCGTCGGAGGCCGCGTCTCGCTGACCCAAGTGCTCGACGTCAAATCGATCGTGGCGCTGTCGTTCGAAACCACGCGCGTGAGTGGTTTTCAGTCGAGCCCCTATCGCTTCGTGGCGGTGGGCGGCGATGGTACCTGTGCGGGCTCGGCAGCGCTGTGCATTCCCGAGTCCCATCCGGGCCTGCGCCAACGCAGCGCCATCCTCGGGAGAGCGCGCCGCGCCCTCGGAGCAAACCTGTCCCTAGGGCTCGAGTATCGCTACTACTTCGACGACTGGGGCGTTCAGTCGCACACGCTCACGCCCGACCTATCCTGGATGCTCGGCGAGCACGACCTGATCAACCTCGGGCTACGCTACTACACGCAGAGCGACGCCGACTTCTATCGCGCGCGCTACCTCTCGCTCGACGCCACCACGCGCTACGTGACGCGCGATCGCGAGCTCTCGGCCCTCTACAGCTATCGCTTGAGCTTCAGCTACGAGCACGGCTTCGTGCTCACCGACGACGGAAGCATGGAGCTCGAAGCTGCCTTTCGCGGAGGCGTCACGCGCTACCACTATCAGGCGTTCGTCGGCCTCGACAGCGTGGATGCCATCGAGGGCTCGTTCATGTTGGCGCTCCAGTTTCCGTAGGCGCTGCGGGTTTCGGTCGCTCACCGTGCGCGCCGTCTACGCCGCACGAGCCACGAAAGCCCCGCCAATACGGCCAACGGAAGGGGGCTTTGCTCGCCCTTGCCGACGGCGCATCCCGCCTCGACCTCGCGCGACGCAGAGGCGGAGAGCAGCACCCGCGACAGCTCGCGGACGCCGTCGCCTTCGGCCGTGCCCGAGGCATCGGAGCGCACGATGCCCACCGCGAAGGTCACCTCGCTCGCCTCGGGGGCCGTCCAGCGAAAGCTCATGCCCTGGGCACCGCAGTCGCGAAGCGTGAGCACTTGTCGGCCCGCCACGTCATGCAATGTGGTCGGAACGCTGCCGCTCGCCTGCGCCTGACAACGCTGCGCGGCGGGCACGCTCTCTGGGGCGGGGAGGGCCAAGCTGCCGGCCGCTTCCCCTGGTGGCATCACCAATTCGAGCGCGAGGGCGTGCGAAGCGTCGAGATCCTGGAGGGCTACCTGCACCTCGTAGGTGGTGTTGGGCACGAAGCGCTCGGGAAGACCGCTGATCTGCACGCGCACTTCTTCGCCGCCACGGTGACATACCGCGCAGCCATAGCCGTCTACGGGCGACCCGGTGAAGTAGCGGCCACCGCCACCGCCCGTCGCCGAGTCCTCGACGAAGCGCTCTTCGTCCGAGAAGGCGTCTGCGCGTGGGGGCAGGGCGAGGCCCGAGAGCACGCTCAACCACAACGCGCGCCTCATGGCTCGCTCCCTCGCGTCGACAGCGCCCAGGCCTCGAGCACCTGGTAGCCGACGGCATCGCGCGCGCCATACACATCGCGGCCCCAGTTGTCCGTCCCTTCGTGCATGCCGCCGCCCGCGCTTTCGTCGAGAGGCTTGCGAAGGATCAACGATTCGCGCACGTCACCCGTGTTGGCGAGCATCGAGCGCGCGCGGTCGTAGCTGTGCATGAGCTCGTCGGCCGTGGCTGGCTCGAACAGCCCCATCTCGGGCGCGAGTCGGGTTCGACCTGGCCCGAACACGCGAAAGAAGCGCGCGGGGTTGCCGTGACATGCGGGAAAGCCGCAATCGCGTAGCAGCAGTGGATACACCGTCGACTCGAACTCCGCCGCGTCTGGCGCGGGCACGGTGAGCTTTTGCGCGTCGACCGAGCAGCCGAGGAGCCCGAGGCATGTAACGATGGCGAAGAGTAAGCGTCGATAAGCGTGAAGCATACGTGCCTTGAAACGGCCTGACACGCTCGCACGCTAGCTGTCGCGAAGGCTCGGATCAAGCCTCTGGAACAGGCGAAATCGCAGCGATGGAAACGACGATGTGCGGCCATTACCGAGTGAAAGCGGCGTGCTCCGCGCGCCGTTCCGAACGTGCTTCGAATGGCTTCTCCATGACACCTCGATGCTTGCTCTTGTTGCTGCTTTCTCTCGCAGGCGTGTCGACGGCCTGCGTGCG
>CAYNOM010001049.1:0-2464 GCA_964398415.1 uncultured Polyangiales bacterium
GCCATCGAGCAGCGCTACGACACGCGCAATCTCTACGTGGCCCGCCGTTGGGTCGATGTGCCGCGTAGCAGCTCGAGTCCGGGCGCAAGGCTCGAGGATCAGGCCGCGTACGATCCGCGACATGGTGCCGTGACGTGGACCATGGACATGAACGGTCGCGAGACCGAGGAGCGTCATGACCCGCATGGTCGCGTGCTGTCTCGCAGGGGCCCCGACGGGGTCCTCCTGCAGCGTACGATCTACGAGGACAGAGCCTTTGGCCCTTGGACTGCCACGAGCGAGATCTTCACCACGGAAGATTCGTCGTTTGCCACGTGGGCAGCGGTCGATGGCCGAGGCCAGACGCTCGCCGCCACCAAGCAGGTCGGAACGACCAGGCCGTCTACGAGCACCTTTCTCCCATTGACGCCCGCGATCCGCACGCTGCGCGATCGGTATGACGGCTTCGGGCGCCTGATCTTGAGCTACCAGCCCGTCGACCTGCTCTCGCTCACTGCGATCCGCGTGGGCTCGAACGAGCTTGCCACCGTGCACGCCTACGATGGCTTCAACCGGCCTCGCAGCACGCGTCTGCCCGATGGCCGCACCACGAGTCACACCTACGCCACGAACAAAGATGGCGACGTCGCCTACACGGAGGTCGTGACCACCAACCCGCGCGGTTTGCGGTCTGAGCGACGCTTCGATTACCGCGGGGACTTGATCTCGCTGGCCCGCTTCGAGGCGACGGGCAATATCCCTGCGCTCTCCTACCGCTACACCCGTGACGGCATGGGGAGGCTCGTGGGCGTGGCTGACGCGAATGGCGTACGCCGAGTCGCCTTCGATGAGGGTGGCCGCTTGCGGGCTGCCACGTTGCCCTATCACCGCGGGACGCCGCTCGTTCACAGCTATTGCTACGATTCGAGTGCCAAGTTGATCTCTGCCCTGACCCCGGAAGGTCGCGAGGTCAGCGTGCTGCGCGATAGGTTGGGACGGCCGACGCGCATCGACGTCGACTTCGTGCACGAGGTTCAGGGTAGGCCGGTGGCAGAGCCGAGCTCGACCACGTTCTACTACGACTGCTCCGCGAGCGAGGGCTCGCGCGGCCAGCTGTGCGAGCGCACCGACGAGGCGACCACCACCCATATCGCCTACGATCTTTACGGCCGTGCCGCTCGTTACGAGCTGCAGCTCTCCGAGCAAGTCGCAGACACGCTGCCCGCCGACATCGCGAACTGGTACGCCATCGATCTGACCTACGGGCTTATCGGGCAGCTTCAGCGGGTCCACGTCGAAGGACTCGGCAGCGCCGCACGCAGCGTCGACTACGGCCACGACCTCGCGGCGCGCACCACCGGCATCTCGGTGAGCGATGGGACTGGCCGACGCAGCCTGGTGTCGACGGCGACCTACGATGCCTTCGAACGGCTGACCGACGTCACCCTCGGCAACGGTGTCGTCACGAGCTGGAGCTTCGATCGCCCGAGTGGCTTGCTCACGAGCCACAGAATGCGCCGCGGCAACGAGGTGTTTGCAGAGCTGCGCACCCCGCTCGCCGACTATGACGGCAACGGCAACCTCCAACGCGAGCAGCGTTATCGCCTCGGGCGCCTCGTCAGCGAGAAGAACCACACCTTCGATGCTCTCGATCAGCTCAGCTCGAGTCGCGTGCGCATGGATGGCATCGAGCGCAACAATGCGAGCTTCACGTACAACCAAGGCAACCTCGACGCTGTCGTGACTGGGGCGGGCCGCACGGTCTACGACTACACCGAGCCGCGAAACTCCCACGCCGTACAGCGTTTGCGTGGTGCGGGTGTCGACCGCACCCTCGTCTACGATCTCGACGGATGGGTCGCGCGCGACACCGAGGTGCGAAGCCCCGCAGGCGGGCCGACCACCACCACTGAGCGCGCCCTCACCTTCGACGCCGGCGGCTGCATGCGTGAAGCGGTCGTGCGCGAGGCCCAGACTGGCTCTCCAACAAGCACCACAGTCACCCGCAACCTGTGCGGTCTCGGCGGCTCGCGCGCGTACCGTGAGACGACCAAGCCCGACGGCAGCGTGGAGCGCGTCTACTACCTGCCCGACGGCAGCGAGCTGCGTCCCGATGACGACCTCTTCGTGATGCAGCTCCCGGTCGCCACGGCCACCGTGGCCACCCTCGCCTGGTCGCTCAGCAACGGCAGCATCGTCCAAGACGAGAGCGGCTACATCCACAGCGACATGCGCGGCAGCGTCGTCGCCCGCACGCGACTCGATGCCACCGATGTGCGGATCCCGCATCGCGAGGCTGAGTACGAGGCCTGGGGCCAAACCCTCTCGTACCAAGGCGTCGAGCTTCCACGCTACCAGTTCACCAACGAAGAGCCCGACCCCGGCACCGGCTACTACTACTTCGGCGCGAGGCCCTACGACCCCACGCTCAAGCGCTGGCTTGCGCCGGATCCCGAGCTGCTAGGAAATCCAGAGATTGACGCCG
>CAYNOM010001050.1:0-2461 GCA_964398415.1 uncultured Polyangiales bacterium
CACCGCGGCCGTGACATTCGCGCCCTTCTAGTTGCGCTGCTCGCAAGCCCGATGTGAAGCGCAGATGCACCGCATCAAACTCGCGGAGCTCGTCGTGAGCGCGTGTCATCGGTTCTTCCTGCGCGCCTTACTGGCGGCATTGCGAGCGTCCTTCTTGGCCTTGGCTGCCTGCTTCGAGGGTTTCGGCAGGCCCGGAAGGGGGATCGATGCGGGCAACGGCTTGCCCTGAATCGACCGCATCCAGGCGTCGATGCCTTGCTGGGATTGCATGTCGAACCCCGCGTCGGCCCCCGCCGCGAACAGTGACTTGGCCATGCCGAAATTGCTGCTGTCCGAGAGCGCCGCCTCCAGCTTCTTCACGGCCGCGCTGTCGAGCAGCTTGAGGCAGGAATCGGCCTGCTTGAGGCTGAACTCGCGCTTCAAGAACGCGTAGAAAGCCCGGAGCTCGGTGATCATCCAGTTCGCTTCGGAAGCTTCGATGCTCACCTTGCGCGGGATGAGCGTGAACAGCACTTCGCGCAGCCCCGTGGCACCGAGCATCGCGACAGTCTCGCCGAGATAGTTGGCAGCGAGATCCATGACGAAGCGGCAGGCGTGGATCTCGTCGAGGTCCTTCGCCTCGGGCGAGGCCGCGAAGCGCTTCACGAGCTCCTCTTCGAGTGCCTCGCGTGCGTTGTAGTCGACCTCGTCGTCGCGCCGCGAGAGCGCCGCTAGGTCGGCCAGGATGTCGTGAGATGCGTCGAACACGACGGGCGCTCGCATGTAGGGCGCTCGCAGCGTCACTTCGAGCTCGCCCGCATAGGTGCTCACCAAGAGGGTGCGTGCCACCGGTTCGCCGCCGTTCCACGCCGCGAGGAGCTGCTTCTTTTCCTTGAGCACCGTGGGCAGCGCGAGCGCGACGGCTTCGGCGAACGTGACCTCTTCAGCGGTCGGCGGTCGCGGTACCAGGTCCTCGTCCACGGCCATCAGCCATGGATAGGCCGGGGCGCCAGCGACCTCCCACCGATATTCGGCGATCTCCTTGCGAAGGGAGGTGCTCAGCTCGGCGCCGCGCTCGAAGTTGATCGCGAAGTGCGGCGGCATAGGGGGCTCTTCCCCACGTTGCACTGCCTCGGCGCCCTCGAGATAGGCTTCGAAGTCATCCAGGCCGGAGAATAGGATGAGTCCCAGGCTCTCTCCCATCTGGCCGATGACCGACAGCGCCGCGTCCGTCACACCGAGCTTCTCGATAGTGAGCGAGAAGAGGTTCTGGTCGCTAGGTACCGTCTTCCATGGCTTGGCGCGAAAGAGCCCCGCGGCGGCACGAAAGAACGCTCCGATCGCTTCTGGGCCAACGTCGTCTGAGAGGTACGATTGCTCGCTCTCAAGGTCTCCGTCCAGGCTTTCGCGCATCGCTGTGAGGACGGCGTCGAGCTCGGGCGTCGGGGCGCAGACGACTTCAATTTCGGACTGCCCCTGCCGTAGCGCCTGGGCGAGATCCGGGGATGAGACGCGCACCCGTGCGGGTGTATGCGGTCGCCCGAACGTTGGAGCCGCGATCGTGTTGCGCAGACTCTCGCAGACCTGATCCACGAGCTCGCCAGGCTTGCCCAAGGTGTGGCCGAGCAACGCGCCCTCGGGGCCCATCCAGAAGAGAGCCTCGGGGCGATACGGCTCTCCCTCGCCGGTGATATAGGCTGGCATCGACACCAGCCCGCCGACCCATTCGATTCCTTCTGGCTTCTTGTTCGCGGCCATCTTCGTCACCCATTCCGCAGTTTATGTTCGTTCGTGCGTTTCCACCGATCGAAGAATCCCCGGCGACGCAGCTGACGCTTGCGTAGGGCCTTGAATCGCTGATCGAAAGCCGTGGCCGCGCCATCCCGAGTCGCAAGGTCGCGTAGATCGATGGCGAGGTTCACGGCCAGGTCGTAGTCGCTTGCCGCCACGTGCTTCTCGAGTCTGGCCCAAGCCCCCTCTACATCTCGAGCGAGCTTCGAGAGTTGGCGCTTGCGGGCTGCGTTCGCAGCGGCCTTGGCCTTCAATGCATACGCGGCCTCGGCCTTGTCCCGCTCGGCTCGCTGTGTTTCGCCAAGGGCGCGCAGCTCGCCAGCGGTGCGGCGTCGACCGGGACCTTCGCGTTTCGTGGTGGCCCGGAACGCGCGAAGCAGTTCACCGCCGAGGGCCAGCTCAGGCTCCTCCACGGCTCGCCTGAGCCAGGCGTCCTTCTCCTTGGCCGAGAGTGCTGTGAGCCATTGGCGAAGTGGAGCGCGATCGTCCCTCGGAGTCTCGCTACCGGCTGCGGCCGCCGCAACTAGGTTGACGTCGATACGCAGAAACTCGACAAGTGCTGCCTGCGCCGCCGTGGGCATTGCGAGACCGTCGGGTACGGGCGGCTCTTCTGCGTCGTCGTCGATCTCGGCTGCCGTCACCGCGAGCAGCCAGGCGAGGTAGGCCGGCCTGAGGTCGCCGCGCATCAGCT
>CAYNOM010001051.1:0-2458 GCA_964398415.1 uncultured Polyangiales bacterium
ATGCTGAGCCTGCTCGACGCGAGCGGTCGCTTGCAGACCCAGCGTCGCGTCGGTTCACGGATCACGGCGCCCCCGCTGCGCAGTCTGGGCGGCACGTTGTTCGTCGCTGCCGATCACGAGCTCGTCGGTCTGTCGGCCTCGGGTGATCCGAGATTTCGTTTCGAAGCGTGGGGCCGTCTCTCCGCCCTCGCGCTCGGCTCGACGGGTCGCGTCTTCGTGGGCTCCGAGGACGATCATCTATACGCGTTCTCCGCCGAGGGCAGGCTCTTGTGGAAGCGGCTGCTCGGCCACGACGTCGACCACACGCCGTGGCCCGATCGCGACGGCGGGGTCTTCGTCAGTGTTGGTGATGAGGTCGTTCGGGTTTCCGCTGCGGGGCAGCTTCTGCTGCGCGTGCGACTCGAAGGGCGCGCTGCAACGGGGCCGATTCAGAGCGACGGGGCCCACTCCCTGTGTGTGGGGACGCGGGGGCCACGCGTGCGGCTCGTGTGTTTGGACGGCGATTCGGGCCGGGTCGTGTCAGACCGTCTACTCGAGCTGGCCGACGGAGATGGGGTTGGGGTTGGGCCCGCCCTCGTGGCCGATCCGCAGGGTCGCATCTGGAGCACCACGCCGAGCGGTCGCGTCTTGGGCGCCTCCCCCGCGGCGGCGAGCGCTCTGGTGGAGCTCGTTGTGAGTGCCGGGGTACCTCGCGCGCTGTACCGTGGCTCAAGCCACGACATGTGGGTGAGTCATCACTCGGGACGCGTGGAGATTGGGCCACTCGGGGTGAAGGCTTCCTTGCCCTGACAGGGGGTAAACCTATAATTGCGAGGATGCGATTCGGACGTTCGGCATGGCTCTCGTTGGCGCTTTCCGCACTTGTGAGCACCGCTTGCACAAGCAGTGGCGCGGAGGATGCTGGCGCCTCGATCGAGGCCGAGTCGGGCTCCCTGGCGCTCCTGCAGCTCGAGCGCTTCAACGACGCCACAGGTCTGTCCTCGCGCGTGGTCATCGGTGCGAAGATCGCGAAATATCGGGGACTTGACGGCGACGCCCTGCTGCGCCTGCTCGGCGTGCCAGCGGTTTCCCTGGAGCGCTGTGAGCTCGGCGGGGGGCTGTCGGTCGAGACGCCGGCGCCCGAGGCCGAGGTCGAGCTCCTGTCGATAGGCGAGCTCCACGTGCGCTCTGCAGAGGCCGAGGTCGAGCTCTCACCGCGGCTGTTTCCGGCGCTTGCGACCATGGCGTCTGGGGTGTTTTACGCTGCCGATACAGAGTTGACGGCGCCGCGCGCCGAGAGCGATGAGTATCTGGTTCGGGCGCCGGGAGAGCGGGGTGTCGGGGCATTCGAGGCCGTGATTTCGGCGCCTTCCGAGCTGACCGTCCTCGACGTCCAAAGCTCGCCCATGGAGCAACTCGAGGCGATCGATCGCTCGGGCGATTTGGTCCTGAGTTGGGAGGCAGACGACCCGCGCGATCGCGTCGAGATCGAGCTGCTTTCGGGGGGCAGTGTGCTCAGCTGCTCGGCCCGCGATGACGGCCATTTCGCGATCACCGCGTCAGAGCTTTCTGCGCTCGAGCCCCACGACAACGCGACGCTCGTGGTGCGTCGGGTGCGCAGCGTGGCCCTCGAGATGCAGTCCGTGCCGAATGCGTACGCCCGTGTGGTCAGCACACGCAGCCACGCTGTCGCGGTTCGCTGACTGTCCGCGCCTCTCGTTCCGGCTCGAGAGCCATTTTTCGAAGGCTCTTCGCTAGTTGCCCTTGCCGAACAACTTCGAGAGCAGCTTGCCGCTCGAGGCTCCTGGGGAGGGTGGCTTGGAGTCGCGGCGCATGGTCGCGAGACGCACCTCGCGCGCGGCGTCCACGTTGCGTGGATTGATCTCCATTGCTTGCTTGAAGTGGCGCACCGCTTCCCTGTCGCGCTTCATGCGCTTGAGCACCACACCTTTGTAGTAGTGGGCGCGCTCGTTGCGCGCATTCTGTGTTAGTGCCTTGTCGAGCGCTCGCAGCATGTCGTCGAAGGGCGCGGGCTCGGCCGGGTGCTTGAGGTGCAAGAGCCAGGCATACAGGGCGTGGTAGTCGCCCTCGTCGGGGTTCTTGGCCAGTGCGCTTTGCAGCATCTCCATGGCCTGATCGACCTCGCGGCGCCGCATCAGGACTTCGGCCTTTTGGTATTCGACCGCCGACTCGAGCACGTTGCGCATCATTCGCTCGGCGGCACGCGTCCCGCCTCCGGCGTCGACGGCCTTGACGTACTCATCGCGCTGCGCAGGATCGGCGAGCACGGAGTTGGCCTCCGTGGCGCGATCGAAAACGAGCTGCGCGCAGCGGGCGAGGGGCTTGAGCGGCTCAGGCAAGCGATCGGGGTGGAACTTCTTCACCAGCGCGAAATACGCACTGCTGATGTCCTTGGCCGGAGCCGTCTTCGCCACGCCGAGCAACTCGAAGTGCGTGAGGCTGTCGAGCCGGTCGTGGA
>CAYNOM010001052.1:0-1087 GCA_964398415.1 uncultured Polyangiales bacterium
CGGGGGCGTTGCCGGCGAACAGATGCTTGAGCAGGCAGCGGAGCACGTTCGCCGACAGCTCCGGGTCGTCTCCCCTGAGCCACGGGTCGTCGACGATGCGGAGCGTCAGCGGGGCCGCGGCCCGTCCTCTCCGACGAGGATGAGCTCGCCCAAGCTCGTGCCTTCCTCTTGCTGCTCGACGGGTTCGGTCATGCCTGGAGGCCCACTATGACACGCAGCACCGAGCGCGCGTCGCATTGGCGCCTTTGGGCTACCCGAAGCGAGCACAAGGCCCTGTTCAGCGCGCACGAGCCCTGGTACTGCACTAGTCATGGGGAGGAAACATGACTGAGTCTCAGGGCGAAGCCGCGATCGTCGATTGCCCGAACGTGCCCGGGCAGCGGCACGAGGACGTTCCCCCGCGGCGCTCCTACGCGTTCGGCGGCGCCTTGTACGCGTGGCCCTTTCATTGCGGGGTCGCAGCGTATGTCCAGGAGCACTGCGCCCTGCATCCCGAGGTTCGTTTCTTCGGGACCTCTTCCGGATCCCTGGCAGCCTCGCTTCTCGCCTGTAACGTCGACGTGCGTAAGGTCGGCATCCACGCGGCGCTGAAGTCGACCGACGCGCACATCGGCCGGATCGGTCCTTACCTCAAGCCGACTGCCATCCGCGAGAGTCTGCAGTTGTTCATGGACGCCCTGCCTGCGGATGCCCACGAGCGCGCGACGAACAGGCTCGTGCTGACGCTCACGCAGGTGCCCTCGATGACGCCTCGCACCGTGACGCACTTCAAGAGCCGACGCGCCTTGCTCGAAGCGTTGACGGGTACGATGTCGCTCCCGGGGCACGCAGTGGCGCTGGCTTACCGCACCCAGGAGTTGCAGCTCGGATGGGTGCTCGACGGCGGGCTGCGACCGGTGGAGGCGGTCGACACGCGTCGTGATTGGGACACGGTGCGCGTGGCGACCTTTCGTGACAGCGACAGGGTACCCAGGGGCTTGCGTTCGGCAGACATCAAGCCGCGGGCTCGGGTCTCGTTCCGCATGCGTTTTCTAGTCACCAGCACCTCGACGCGCATGCGCTGGTTCGAGCACGGGTACGAGTGCGC
>CAYNOM010001052.1:1187-2453 GCA_964398415.1 uncultured Polyangiales bacterium
GGGCGAGCCAAGCGGTGGCGCGATCGGGAAGATGGGCGAGCCACAACCCAGAGACGATGCCCAGGGCTGGCACCAGAGCCCCGATCACGGCCCGGCCCGTGTCGACGAAGCCATCGGACGCAATGACGGTGACCATGGCGAGGCTGAGCCCAGCGCTGGCCGCGAACACCACCCAGCCGAAGGCCCGAAGGCCGCGACGCTCGTCGTAGCGCACGACGACGTGATCTGCGTGCGCTGCGGGCCGCAGCGTGAGCACGGGCTCGACCTCGATCAAGGGGCCCTCCCCTGCGCTGACGCCGAACGCATGGGCCCCCTTTTGCACGCTCACCGAGCACGGCAGCGTGCACAGGGTGCGAAAGCGTGACGCGTCGTCACGATCGCCGGGGCCGAGGATGGGGTTGACCCCCTCGTTCAAGTGGAGCGTGAGATCGGTGCGCTCGGAGTCCGCCGCGATGGAGAGCTCTACGGGCGCTCTCGAGCTCGACTGCGCCCATGCTTGCTGCGGGATCCACATACAGCACAGCACGCTCAGAACCGTGATACTTGGGCTTCGCACCCGAGTGCTCTAGCCCATCGTCAGATGACCTTCACCTCGATGTTGCACTTACTGTCGCAGCCGTCGCCGTCTTTGCGGTTGTCGTCGTCGCACTGCTCGCCAGCCTCGCGCTTACCGTTGCCGCAACCCGTTTCGAGCTGGCATGTCGCGCTGCAGCCGTCGCCGCTGGCCACGTTGTCATCATCACACTCTTCGCCAGCATCGATGTCACCATCGCCGCAACCACGCTCGACCGTGCAGTTGGCGCTGCAGTTGGCGTCGGTGCTGTCGCACTCCTCGCCGGGGTCCAAGCGGCCGTTGCCACAGTCGTTCACCACGCGACACTGGGCGCTGCACTCGTCGTCGGGATCGAGGTTGCCATCGTCGCACTCCTCGTCGCCCTCTCGGACGCCGTCACCGCACATCGGGGTGCAGGCGACGCGCAGGGAGAGCCTGGCCATCGCGTCCTTCTCGACCGCCCCGCACGTGGCAGGGCAGAGCTGGACGTTGTCGTCGGCCGTGACGTAGTAGTCGCCGGTCTTACAGCCGGAGCCGGAAGCGCGCGCGAGCGAGGTGCGTTCGTCGCCGGATTCGTAGACCACGACGGTTCGGTCGAAGTCGGGCGTGCCAGCGCCAGTCTCCGCCGGCACGAGCGTGCAAGGAATCTTGGAGGCGTCGACGACGCTCTTGGCGACGCCCTGAAAGACCGCGTCGAAGTTGTCGTGCTGACA
>CAYNOM010001053.1:0-2453 GCA_964398415.1 uncultured Polyangiales bacterium
TGAGGGAGGTGGCGCTGATTGGGTGAGCGCTCATGGCGTGTGCACCGGGGCGAGATGAAGCCTGCGAAATGAGCTCGACGATGCGGGCACGCAAGTGATCGTGCGCCCGCTCTGGCACCTATGTCGACGCTGTGCGGCACAGGCTGTCGACCCGCTTGAGGAGCGTGGGGATACGAAACTCTCCGTGCATCGCGCGCACGTTCTCCGCAGCGTCGCATGCGCTCACGCCAACCGCGGTGACGAAAAGCGGCTTCTGGCTCGCGCCCCTTAGCACTCCGATGGCCGCGTCGTTTCCCGCGAAGCGATTCTTGGCTACGCCGATGACGGGGACGCTGCGCCCGCGCGCGTCCCACAGATGAAAGCCGAGCCCGGGACGCTCGCGTGCGAGCCAAACGTATCCGTCGACCATGATCGCTTCGAGGGGCTCGTCGACTTGATCCAGCGAGGCGAGCAGAGCGGGGAGTTCCCGCTCGAAGAAGCGGCCAGGTACGTAGTCCTCAGCGTTCGGTACGGAAGCCGCGACCTCGCGCGTCGGCTGCGAGGCGGTCCAGCTGTCGAAGAGCACACAGGCGGCGACGACGACTTGCTCCCGATAGTCGGCGTCCAGACAGGCGAACACTCGTGATCTCCTTGGTGCCAGCCTATGGGCGCTCGTACGCGTCCAAGAAGGGCTTGAGCCACGCCGGCGCACCTCGCTGAGCAACGAGGTGGGCTGTCCCGTGGGACCAGTGCTGGAGCACGAAACCAACCCCAGCGTACATCGTCGACTGCGTGTCGCTCGCATCTCGAACGAGCGATTTGGCAAGCTCGCTGTTGGTGACCAGGGCCGCCGCGGTCTCACCCCTCAGCCATCGTACCGTCCACGTCTTGTCGATGCCGGACGTCGACCAAATCGCCCATTGCTCGATCTTGATGTCTAACGAATCGGCTCCGCCGCCGCACCCGCTCCCGAGAAAGTGGCCGCTATCCGTCAACACGAACTCGAACGACGGATGCGCGTCAGCGCAGTCGACGCGCAGTGCACCGCCCTGCGGGCGCTCGTCGTCCCAGCAGTAGTAGAGCCCTCCATGGCCAGCCCGCCCCATGTTTTCCGCACTTCGGTGTGCGATGCCGAGCACCGCCAGCGCACCGGCCCCAAGGTCGATCACGAAGCCCGCATATCGGTTGTGGAAGTCGACCCAGACATCGGGAACGTCGATGCCGTCCGAGGTGAAGGCGGCTCGAATCAGAGGGATGTCCGTGACCGCGGGCCGTCGCCGCAGGGATTTCAGGAACTGCGTCGCGCGCGGTGACAATCCAGTCATCGTCCGGGCCTCGCCGACAACCACCCCTGCGCGGCTGACATGACCATCTGTTGAACTGTGATGTCCATCTTCACTCCCTTGTCGTCCAAGACCGCGAAACAGGCCTTGGCCGAGCTTGGGTGCTCAGCGTGAACGCGCCCGCTTGCGCGGTCATATCTGCCGCACGACGTCGCTTGCAGCACGGTGGTGCTCTCCCCCGTCCACCCAGGCGCGCTGAGGGCGCGATAGTCGTTGGTCACCACGATTGCGCCGGAGTCCGTCCGCCGGACCTCGGCGCGCGTGGGGGTGCGCTCGATGACGCACATCTCGCCGCTGCGCGTGCCCGTGAGCAGCAGAAGGCAATCGCAGGCGAGAGGGCGTCGTGCGAGGTCGTCGCGAGCCGCATTGAAGTCGGCCGTGGTGAGTAAGTCCCGCAGCACAAGTCCAATCGGAGGCGCGACCCCCGGAGGTTCGTCGCTCAACACCGCGTTCAAGGTCACGGCGAAGCGACCGGGTGCTGAGCCAGAGAGCGCTCCGATGAACCCTGGCCACGTGACAACCTCGAACAGGGGGGCGCCATGTCGGAGGAATCGAGCGACGACCGTGTTGCGGCTCAGGGCGTTGCGCTCGGTCCACCAATCGAGGTTACGCGCGTGAAGCGGCCCGTGCGCGGTATCGACAGCGAATGCTGTGCACCCCATGAGATGTTTGAACGCGTCGTAGTACACGTTTGCGAGGAGCACTTCGAGCGGGTCAAGGTCCGCAAGCTCAGCAACGGCATCCATCTCTGCGCCGTACTCGGGCGAGATGCAGGACAAACGGTAGAAGGTCAGCTCGTCGCGGGCGCCCGCGAAATCGCCGAGGTCTCGGACGTACATCGACACCAGCTCGCGCACCGCGGTGCGGTACGGGCGCAGGCCCTCCCAGCGCCGCGAGGGCGGAAGAGATAGTTCGATGTCCAACACGGGCGGGTTCACGGGGCCATCCGTAAGGCTAGCGCAGGGGGGCGCTCGATCCCGTCCGATTTGGCTCACCCCATCTGGTCTCGCCAGGTCGCTCGGGTTCCGGTACGATGCCATGCGAAGGCTTAGTCCGGGCTTCCTTCTCAACTTCGAAACTAGGGCCTGTTCCTATATTCGGCACGCCCAAAATTTGACGGGCGATCCCATT
>CAYNOM010001054.1:0-2451 GCA_964398415.1 uncultured Polyangiales bacterium
CGCGTTCCAGCAACAGCAGCACGGCTTTCCAGTTGCGCGACTGCACCGCGTCGAACCAAACCAGGAAGCTAAAGAACCAGATGAAGCCCTTGCTGCGCTGGTCAAACGGCACTGTGACGCGGTGCCGACGGTTCTTGATGCGGACGTATAGGTTCATGCCCGAGTTGAACGGAGCCACGTCCTTCGGGTCGGCCTTCAGGTCGAACTCGACGTCCAGTTCCTGATTCTGCTTCCAGAAGTTGAAGATCTGGTCGGTGATGCTCGCGCCGATCGCCTCGAGCTTCGCCTTTGCGTTTTCGTAGCCCTCCTCGCTGCGAAGCTCTTGCAGCGAGGTCCCGGCGAGCTCGATCAAGCCCAACGCGGTCTCGTCAGCCTCTTCGAGTTGGCTCTTTTCGACGCGCACCTGGAGCTGCTGGAGGTTGATCTTCCCTTTGAGCAGCTTGTAGTCGTCGAAGTACAGGGCTTTGGGCAGTGCCGGGGCAAGGTAGGTCCGCCAGACGTGCCCGGTCACGAGATCCCACTTGACCTCGGTGTGGCCTTCCTCGGGTAGCTGGCGTGCTCGCCACTGCGCGGCGAACGTTGCGAGCTTGTTGTCGGCAGGGAGCTTCAACGCCTCGATGCTGGCGAGGGCATCGCTGAGCGTTGCGGATGCGCCAAAGACCTCATCGACGTGTTCGAGGTCGGCGAGCGGCTTGCGCAAGGCCGCTAGCGCGGCCTTCTGGTTGATTGCGAAGCCGACGGTGTGGGTGTTGCCGATGGTCGTGTCGCGGTGGAAGGTGCTGCATGCGGCGATGATCTGCGCGCCACCGAACACCTCGGCATTGATCTTTGCGGCCAGCGCCTCCTCGATGCGGAAGGTCAAGCGGACGACGCGCGAGAAGGTCTTGGCGTCGTGCTGCGGCTTGTACTTGGTCCAGTCCTTGCGAGGGTAGTCGAAGACCGGATCGTACTTCGCCTTCTCTAGCGGCATCGCCTTGAGGATGGCTTCGAGGAACGCTGTCTTGCCAGACTCGTTCTTGCCGACGAGCACTGTAACATCTTGGGCGATCTCGACGGGCGTCGAGTCCTCGATGGACTTGTACTTCCAGACCTGCGCCTTGATGAGCGTCAGAAGGTTGGTTTCAGGCATCGTCGGTCTCCAAGTTCACGGCTTCTTCTTCGCTCGGTGCCGCGCTCTTCTTGGAGCCCTTCCTCGCGGCCTTGGGCGCCCTGCTCTTCGTTGCGCCAGCGACCCGCGAGCCAGGCGGCGGGAAGCGCTTCTTCCAGTCTTCGATGAGCGCGTTGCTCGGGCCCTCTGGACCTACGAGTGCCTGCAACTCGGCCTTCAGCCGCGTGGCGGCGGCAGCATCTTCGCGCGCAACGTCGGGCAGCAGGCGCCACGCGCTGTCGAGGAGGCCAATTCGGTCGGCGAGCGGTACCGAAGCGTCTTCGAGCTCCTCGTCGATGGCGAGGATGGCCTTCACGCGCTGCTGCGCGGTCCAGCCTGCCCAGCCGTAGAACGTCTCGACGCCCGCGCGGCCGGGTACCTCGGTGAACGCGATGAAGCGCTCCTTCGGGACGTCGAGCTTGCCGCGCAGACGCCAGTAGTCGGGCTTGAGGAAGTCGCCGGAGCCGTAGGCAGGCGGGACTTCGGGCGTGACCTTCTCGCCCGCGTCCTCGCGGCGCTGGTCGGCCCAGGTGCGCTCCCAGACCTCGCGCTTCACGAGGCCCGCGGGCTTGTAGACGTGGAAGCGGTGGCTCGGGACGGCGTCGCCCTGGAGCGCGCTCATCACGAGCTGCGAGAGGCTAAAGTCCTTGCGGCCGGTGAGCACCTCGCACACGGCGAGCACGCGCGCGTCATCTTGTAGGCCGGCGATGAGCTGCTCGAGCGAGAACGCCTGCCTGCGCGCCTTGGCGGCCTGCTCGACGCGATCGGCGAGCCACTCGGTGAGCGCCACCCGCTCTTGCTCGGCGTAGTCGGGTTTGTACCAGCGCCGCTTGAAGTTCGCGGTCTCGATGAGGGCGAGCGCGGGCGTTGCGGCCGTGCGCGCGCGGCGGGCTTCGGCGCGCTTCTTGAGTGCAGCGGAGGCCTCCTTGGGCAGCTCCATCAGCGGCTCCCAGCGATGGCGCTCCCACCACACCGACGGCTGCTCGTCGGGCTCTTGGCCATCTGCCAGTGCCTGACGGTTCGCGGCGTCCTTCTCCGCGAAGGAGAGGTTCCACGGGAGCCAGGTCGGCGGGCACGCTTCGACTTTGTCCGGCGCGACGACGTCGCTGGCGGTGTCGAGGCCGTAGAGCGCGTAGCAGAGCCAGTCGAGCTCGTCCTGAAGCGCGATCATCGTGGTGAGGTCGGCGAAGTCGGCGGCGTGCCGCTCGTCGATTGCGCGCCGGAGGTCGGAGCCCGATTGCCAGCCAGCGCCGTCGATCACGCTGCGAACGCTCCGCTCGGACCGCTCGCGCGCGAGCGCGTCG
>CAYNOM010001055.1:0-2448 GCA_964398415.1 uncultured Polyangiales bacterium
CCGGAGCTCGACGTCGACGTGGTCGTGCTCGCCGGGGACATCGCGCCCAAGCTCAACGGACTCCGCTTCGCGGGCCCACTCGCAGCGCGCGCCCAGGTCATCTACGTGCTCGGCAACCACGAGTACTACGGCACGCACACCCAGCTCACGCAGAAGCTCAAGGCTCAGGCGCCTGCGGGTGTGCACGTTCTCGAGAACGACGAGGTTGTGATCGGCGGGGTGCGGTTCCTCGGCTGCACGCTGTGGACCGACTTCGAGCTCACGGGTGATGGCGACCGGGCGCGCGCAGCCGCGGTCAGCGTGATGAACGACTACGTTCGCATCCGCTCCGCCGAGTTCGGCTTCAAGCGCCTGCGTCCCGTGCACACGTACCGCAAGCACCTCGAAAGCCGCGCATGGTTGGAGTCAAAGCTAAACGAATCGTTCGACGGCCCGACGGTCGTGGTCACGCACCATGCGCCCAGCATCGCATCTGTTCCCGAGCACGAGCGCGTCGACCCGATCGCGGCGTGTTACGCAAGCTCTCTCGATGACTTGGTGAGCGGGTCAGGCGCAGCGTGCTGGGTGCATGGGCACACGCACCGTAATGTCGACTACGTGCTCGGTGGGACGCGTGTGCTCACGAATCAGCGCGGCTACTCGGACGAGCCGGTCGCGGGATTCGATGCGGGCGGCAAGGTCATGGAGCTGTGATGCGCACGCGGCGCTTCTCGACACGCCGTTACGGCGAGTCAATCCGATCGTGATACCCTATGCGCTTGCCACAACGGCCCATCGAAAACCCAGTTGTCGTGGCGACGTACTACTCCGTGACCGAGGCGGAGCTTGCGTGCGCGAGCCTCGCTGGCGCGCGTATCGACGCTCGCGTAGAGGGGCAACACGCGGTCGGCGTGCTGCCGCTTCACGCCATCGCGCTGGGCGGCGTGCGCGTCGTGGTGGGTGCTGCGGATGTGACGCGTGCGAAGGAGCTGCTCGAGGCTCAGGCGGGCCAAGCGGAGGGAGACGACGCGGCATCCTCGCTCGAGCAGGGTCTGCCGCTCACGGAAGACGCAGGCGATCCATGGATGCGCCGGGCCGTGTTCGCGGGATTCCTCGGCTTGAGCCTCTGTCCGTTCGTAGGCTCTGTGTATTCCTTGATCCTGATCGCACGCTACGGTCGCTTGCCCATGAGCCCGCGCGGTCGCCTCTACCGTGGCATGGCCATCATGTCCGACGCGTTAGGCGTCGCATTGGTCCTCGCGTGGAAGCTCGGCGGCTCCGCCTGAGCTGCGGACCCTGCCAAAGACTTACCTTGGGTAATCCGTAGTTGGCGTCCGTACCGAACCGATCGTGGGAGCCCATGGGCCGTACGCTCGTTCTGGAGGCAATCTGATGATCGACGCTGGCGCTCCTGGTGTCGCCGCTCCCGTCGCGCGATATCGCGCACGCCTGCTCGCGTGGGTCGTCGACTGCTTCATCGTCTGGCTCGCGTGCTGGCTGACGGGCAAGGCGCTGATGGCCGCAGGTTTCTTCCTCGGCGACAGCTCCATCCTCCTTGGCGTCGCAATCGGCCTTGGCATCCTCGCGGCGATCCCGGCGCTCGTGCCGGCGAAGCGCACGCTCGGCGAGTGGCTCGCCGCGATCCGCGTGGTGGACGCACAGGGCGCCCCCGCGAGCCTCGGCAGACGTGCGACGCGCGCGCTCGTCTGGTCGTGGCCCTTCGTCGTCAACGGCACGACTTTCCCCCTGAGCAGCCTCGAGCCGAGTCGCCTGGAGCTCGCGCTGGTTTCGCTCCCGGTCGTCGTGGGCATGGGGCTCGCGGGCGGTCAAGCCGTGGCGGTGATCGTCAATCGGGGTGCCCGCCAGCTGCTGCACGATCTCCTCGCGCAGACGTGGGTGGTGACGACACTGAGCTTGGCGCGCGTCCCCCTGCCGACCACACCCGTGCTCCGATGGCGAGGCATCGTGCTCGCCGCGTGCGCGGTCGCACTCTTCAACGCGCTCGGGTTCGCGAGGCTCTCCACCATGTCCCCGAGCACGCTCGACCCTCACTTCGGTGATGCGAAGGGTCTGCTCGAGTCGCTACAGAGTCTCGACGACGTGCTGAGTGCGAACGTCGGCCACAACACGACCACGTTCAAGTCCATCGTTGGCGAATCGCCTCGCGCCACAGAACGTTCGAGCGTGTCGATCCGACTCCGCCGCGCGCCCACCAAGCGAGACCTTGCGGCCGCGGCCCAGCTCGCGCTCGCGTATGTCCCCGACCGCGGCGATACGCAGCTTGCCATCGAAGCGACCTACAAGCTCCAGCTCGGGTGGACGACGCTGGTGCTCCGCGAAGGCGACGCCGGAACCCCGGCACAGTGGCGAAGCGCGCTCGGCGCTCGGCCGTAAGCTTGCTCCGCCGGGGCAAATCCCCTTGACCTCCAGCCTCCGCATGCTGCGCTGGCCAGGAAGCTATGCGCTACT
>CAYNOM010001056.1:0-2444 GCA_964398415.1 uncultured Polyangiales bacterium
CTGCTCAAGGCGGTCAACCCGCACCTGCGTCGCGGTCGCGTGCCGCCCGGAGATGAGCCGGTCAACGTCTACGTGCCGAAGGAGAGCTACGAGCAGTTTGCGAAGAGCTGGTCGAAGAACCGCGAGCCGGCGCAGCACGTCAGCTATGTGGTGCGCTTCGGGGAAACGCTCGAGGACGTGGCGCGGCGCTCGAACCTGAGTCCGGCACGCCTGCGACAGCTGAATGAGCTTGCGGACGACGTGCCGGTAGGTGCTGGCTTCCCGCTGATCGTGCCCGCAACCCACGAGGTCAAGACGCTCAACGGCGAACAGCTTGTGGCCACCGTGCCTGCGCGCGAATTTCAGGTCGAGGGCCGCCGTCGCGTGTTCTATCAGGTCGCGCGGCAAGACACGTTGCTCGCCATCGCACGTTTCTTCGACGTGAGCGTGGAGGAGCTGCGCGCCTGGAACCACCTGGCAGAGGGCGCGGCCCTGCAGCGTGGCATGCTCTTGCAGTTGTTCGTGCGTCCCGATCTCGACCTCGGACAGGCCGTCGTGTTTGCGCCCGACGAGGTGCGCGTGCTCACCCTCGGCAGCGACGAGTTCTTCGACTTTCACGAGGGGCAGCGCGGCCGCGTGCGCGTGCGCTACCGCGTGCAGCCGGGCGACACCGTCGCGAAGATCGGAGAGCGCTTCGAGCTTTCGGCCGCCTCCGTCGGACGCATCAACCAGTTCCCCAGCGGCAAGACCCTCGCGCCCGACGACTGGGTCGTGGTGTACGTGCCGGAGGATCAGATCCCCGGTCTCGAGAAGAAGGGGCTGATCGCGCGCTACGTGCCCGACGCCGCCGCCATTCCGGTCGATGTCGCCACAGAGCCTGCGACAGAAGGTGCGAAAGCGCCGTCCCCCAAAGCGGAGAGCCCGGCGAGCCTCGAGGCCGCGGCCAAGGCCGAAGCCAAGACCGAAGCCGAAGCCGAAGCCGAGCCGAACGAGGACGGCGCGACGCTGGACGGCGACGAGAGCCCGCTCACCGACGACGAGAGCGAGCCCCTCGACGAGGCGCTGAACGAGCCGGACGACGGCGACGTGACGGGTGCGTCGACAGGTGATACCGACGCTCCATGAGGAGCATCGAAGAAGCCAGCCACGAGATCCTTGAGGCGTTTGCACCAGTGGGCGAGGAGCGCGTCGCGTTGCTCGACGCCGTGGGCCGCCACCTGTCTCGGTCCGTGCTCGCGCGCGCGGATTCGCCCAGCTTCGACAACAGCGCCATGGATGGCTACGCCCTGCGCGCCGCGGACGTCGCCGCCGCGAGCGAGGAAAGCCCCGTCGCCCTGCCGGTGGAAGGCGAGAGCCGCGCGGGAGGCGAGCCGCCAAGTCCGCTTCGCGCAGGCACCGCGATGCGCATCTTCACGGGCGCGATGATGCCCGAGCAGGCTGACGCCGTCGTGCTGCAGGAGGACACCTCCCGCGAAGGCGCCGTCGTACACGTGCGCGTCGCGCCAAAGCCCCACGCCAACGTGCGCAGGCGCGGCAGCGACCTCAGCCAGGGTGAGCTCGCCCTCTCCGCGGGAGCGTTGCTCGGTGCGGGCGAGATCGCCCTGCTCGCGAGCCAAGACGTGGCCTCGGTGCACGTCTTTAGACGTCCGCGCGTCGCCATCGTGTCGACGGGCGACGAGCTGCGCGACATCGGTGAGCCCGCGCGCCCTGGCAGCATCGTCAACTCGAACGCCTACGCGCTGTGTGCGCAGGTGCTCGAGGCGGGTGCGGAGCCGTGGGTGCTGCCGAGCGTGCCCGACCTACGCGACGAGGCGCGCGCGGCTTTCACGACCGCACTGAGGGCCGACGTCGTCGTGATCAGCGGCGGCGTCTCGGTCGGCGACTACGACGTCGTGCGCGACGCGCTCGCCGACGCTGGCATCGAGCTCGCCTTCTGGAAGGTCAAAATGAAGCCCGGTAAGCCCGTCAGCTTCGCACGCCACGGTCGCGTGCCCGTGCTTGGCCTTCCAGGAAATCCCGTGAGCGCGTGGGTCACGTTCGAGCTGTTCGTGCGCCCTGGCTTGCGCAAGATGCTCGGCGATCCAAGTCCAGAGCGACGCCGCGTCCGCGTGACGCTCGCAGAAGCTCACCGCCACGCCACGGGCCGCACCGAGTTTGCGCGAGCGCGCCTGAGCTATGCCGACGGAAGCGCCGTCGCCCACCTCGCCTCACGTCAGGGCTCGGGCAGCCTGCCGGCGCTCGCCGGCGTCGATGCCCTCGTGGTGCTGCCCGAGGATCAAGAGCACTTCGCGGCCGGCGCGACGCTCGACGCCTTGCTGCTGCGCTAGCTATTGGCGTCAGGCCTGACTGGTGTTGCCGCAGGTGACGGCTGCAGCAGTTTCGCCCGAGACTGGAGCCGGAGATCGGAAGACCGGGGCGGGTGCGGAAGCGCCGGGATGGATGCGGGTGGAATGGCCCCGAAACAG
>CAYNOM010001057.1:0-2440 GCA_964398415.1 uncultured Polyangiales bacterium
ATCCCCAGGTATCCGCCGATCTCCAGACTGTGCTCGACGGCCTGCTCGATCGCGATCCCACGCGCCGTTACCAGAGTGCGCGCGAGCTCGGCGTCGACCTCGACTACCTGCTCGAGCAGTACACGCCCGGGCAGGGACAGAGCGAGCTGAGTATGATCATGAAGCTCCACCTAGGAGCACAGGCCAGCCAGCGCCGCGGAACCGCCACGAAATCAGGCCCGCACCCCGTGTACGACCGCGTGCCTCGCACCCGCACGAGCCTGCCGCCGACGACGCCCGGGCAGCCTCGCCTGAGCGATACCTTCATCAACGATCTCGACACCATGGCCGACGACCTCCCCGCAGCGATGACCAAGTTCGTGCGTCGGAGCTGACCGCGTGCGCCAGGTGTTCTGATGGCGCGAGAGCGTGGCATGGGCACGCGCATCGAGGGCTGGGGCGCGGGCTCGTTCGTTCTGGGTCTCGTCGCTTGGTATGCGGGCGGGTCCGATGCGCTCGATCGGCTGCTCGTGATCAAGCCGCTGCTGCTCGGCGCTGCCGGCCTGGCCGCGCTCGCCTTCGTGCTCGGGCTCGTCCTCGATTCGCGGCCGCGCAAGAAGGCACTGACGGCCGGGGTAACTCTGGCGGCGGGGCTCGTCTTGCTCGGACTGCCATCGACGGCGCTGATGAACCGCTACGCGGACGGCTCCGTCGTGCAGGTCGACACCGCCACCGTCGTGCGGTTTCGCAGCCAGCACAAGGGCCCCAGGCTGGTCGCGCTCGCATGGCGTGGACGTGAGGTGGAAGTGCAGGCCTCGCGTGCCGTCGGCTGCGCCGAAAGGGACGAGGCGAAACTCGAGGTGCGGGCAGGCGCCTTGGGGCTGCCCTGGGTCGCGTCCATGCGCTGCGAAGCGCGGCGCTGAGCAGCGCCCGCCGGGGCGCCGCGCGGAGTTGAAGTGGATTCCCTGCTCACGGCGCGCGTTCGTACGCCACGCCATCGAACGTCAGCTTCGCCTCGTTCGTGATCGTGCCTGCGTACGTCGATCCGCGGGCCATGGTGGCGGTGATCGCGCCGTCTTTGCACCGGTAGCTGCCCGCGTCGGTGATGTCGGAGTAGTCCCAGGTGAACGTGCCCGCGGTGAACGCGAGTGACCACCGGCACAGCGCGACGCCGTCGGGTGCGAGGCCGCACTCGCGCTCGTCGACGGACTTGAACGTACCGTCGAGCGCGACGCAGGGGTCCTCGTCCGCGATGTCGACCCATTCGCAGCGTTGCTCCACGCAGTCGACGCCGCCCTTGTTCGGGCAATCGCAGGGGCCGCCGAGGTCCTCACAGGCCGCCACGTCGCTGAGCTCGCTGCGCTGCGTGAAGAGCGCTTGAAGCGTGCTCGTGTCCGCGTCGATGCGCCCCACGAAGTTGTGCGTGCAGCCGCAGCTTCCCAGCGTTGGAAGCTGCTTGCCGCACTCCGCCGCCGCCTCACACGTGCGAAGTCGGTCGGTCTCGGCGTCGATCTTCGCGTTGACGTCGGCGCACTGCTGCTCGCGATCGGATCCCGCGTCGTCTTGCACGGGCACCGCCCTGCACTTGCCGGCGTCGCACTTCGCTTCGAGGGGCTCGAAGTCGCAGTCGCACACCGGGCCTTGGTAGCCCTCGCAGGCGGCGGTGAACTCCTTCTGGTAGGTGTCTTGGAGCGCGCTAGCGATCGCGTCGCGGCCACAACAGCCGTTGCAGTCGGTGCCGACCAGCGTGCAGTCGGCGTCTTGGCTGCACTCGCGGTACACGGAGGTCGGCTCGACCTTGGAGCCCTCGCGTTCGAGCGCGAAGTCGTCGCCACCGCCGTTGGGCTCAGTCTTGCCGTGACCGTCGTCGCCGCACGCACCGGCGAGAAACGTCAGCGCCGTCACGCAAAGGCCCCCGATTGCTGCTCGACACCTGCTCATGATCGCTCCTCGGCCCCTTCGTGCGGCACATCGTGGCACACGGGGCGCACGTCCCCAAGCTCAGGGCAACCTGTGTGCCAGGCGCGTACGCCGTACCTAGTGGGGCGCTCGGACGGTGGCGTCTTGCACCCGCGACGCCCTGTCCCTCGACCGTCGAAGTCTGCGTCACTACGGGCTGCGCTAGAAAGCGTAAGTATCGACTTCGCCGCAGTACGTGAGGTCGAACTGGAAGGACGCGACTTCGGCATCATTTCGCTCGGCGTCGAACCACCTCATGCTGCCGACGACGCGTTCACCCACTGACTTGCCCATCAGGGAGAACACGGGCGCGCAGTCGAGTTGATCTGGCGGCAGTGCGACGAAGCCACCGATGCCCACACCGAGCACGGTCGCGGGGTGGCGCCCGGGCGTGTCAGTCGCGCGTAGGCGGCAGGACAGGTAGCGGATCTTGTCGACCCCATCGTCGAATCGGTCGATCATGCCCAGCTTCGCATCGAGCTCCTTGATGTTGCAGCCCACT
>CAYNOM010001058.1:0-2440 GCA_964398415.1 uncultured Polyangiales bacterium
TGCCGGGAGCGGAGCGGCTTCGACAGTCGCAGTGGCCCCCACCCGGCGTCCGAGTCTCGCTTCCTGGTCAGCGCTCAGTCGCCGCCGAGCAAGGGTGTGCGATCGAGGAGAAGCGGCAGATAGATCTGCGGCTGGGGCTCAGTCGCCTGGGTTAGGGTAGGTGGGGGAGTCGTCGGACCGTCGGTCGGGCTGGCTTCGGGCGTGACGCTCGGCGTCGGCTCGGTGGCTTCGGGCGTCGCAGTCGACGTCGGGCTCTCATCGGGCGTCGCGCTGGGCGTTGGCTCGGTCGCCTCGACGGTCGGCGTCGCCGTGGGCAGGCTCTCCGGTGTAACCGTGGGCGGGTCATCGCCAATGACCAGGACCGTCGCCTGACCGCCCTCGCTGCTGCGTACGGTGATTACCTGCGGATTGCTCGCTAGGTCAAAGCGCCCCTCGTGGCGCGTCGCGTCCTGTCGCGCCAAGACGCCGATCAGCGCGCCGACGCGGTCGTAGACGCTCAGTACCGAAGTGCCGCTGCTCGAGTCGGCGCGAATCCTCAGTTCGTTGTCATCCGAGTCATACTCCGCCCGGGTCACCACGACCCTGTCTTCGTAGGCGTCCGAGAAGCGCTCCCAGCGAAGGGCCTCGGCTGGGAAGCCGGCGAACGCGCCCAGTAGAACCCCGACCATCAGGATCGCGCCGGCGCAGGCTAATCGTTGGGACTTTCGCATGCTCGGTCTCCTTGTCAGCTTCGCGTCGTTCGGCCCAAACCGGTCCTCGACGTCGAATCAGCCAGGTCAATTCTAGCATGTGGAGTGAAACGGGGACGGCCTAACGGCCACCGTGCGTGGCGGCCAGCCGGCGGCGGGCTCTCCCGCCTTTCGGGCTCACGCGCAGATGTTGGGTCTTTGAAACCTTGTCCCAGTGGCTCCCGCCTCGCTTGGTCCACTAGACTAAGGATTACCAGCTGCATATACTCATCTGCATGAGTATTCGTCTGCAGGTCCTGGTTGAGGAGGCTGAACTCGCGGAGATCCGAGAGATCGCTAGGCGCCAGCGCATGACTGTATCCGAGTGGGTACGCCAGGCGCTACGCTCCGCGCGGCGCGATCAGCCCCGTATGCACGTTAAGAGCAAGCTGGATGCCATCCGTGCGGCGTCCACACTTGACTTTCCATCGCCCGATATCGACCAGATGCTTGCGGAAATCGAACAGGGCTACCGCCTTGATGACGTCAAATGATTTTCATCGACTCGAACATCCCGATGTATCTGGTCGGATCGGATCATCTGAATAAGGCGCTTGCAGCCCAGATGCTCGAGCAGGCCGTCCGTGACGAATTCCGGTTGGTCACCAACGTCGAGGTGATCCAAGAGATCCTCCACCGCTACGTGGCCATCGATCGCCTGGATGCCATCGCTCCCGCCATCGACTTGTTGCTCGCCGTGGTCGACGAGGTTTTTGACATCACGCTCGCGGATGGCCTGCGGGCACGCGTGATCGTCATGGCTAATCGCGGGCTCTCCGCGCGGGACGCACTGCACATCGCCGTGATCGAGCGAAACGAAATCGACAGGATCATGAGCTTCGATGCCGACTTCGATCGTTGGCCAGGTCTCCTCCGGCTGCGCACGACCGACAGCTAGCTGACGCCAGCGGGTCAAGGCTTCGAGACACAATCGTGACCCGATGTGCGTTGACTGTCGTCGCATCCAGTCGGCCCATCGTCCGAGCCCGGTCCAAAGTCGGTCGCGCCGGCCGTCCCGGGCCTACAAACGGCTCGTCTCGCAGCGTCCCAGCATTGACAGAATGGCCGTTTGGGCCGATAACCATGCGCGCCGCGCAGCGCAGGAGGCCGTCTCCGGCGGGCGGGCAGACCGCAGGCCGAAGGGCCCGTGGCCTCGGATCATCCGGCATTCCGAGAGGAGCGACGCATGCTCGATTTGAAGACCGCCGCCTGGTCGTCGGTGGGCAAAAAGCTCATCACCGGCATCACCGGCCTGGCTCTGGTGGTCTGGATCACCGCCCACCTGATCGGAAACGTCACGCTCTATCTGGGCGCGGACGCCTTCAACGCCTACGCCCACCTGCTGGAGAGCATGGGGCATGGCCTGGTCCTGCCCCTGATGGAGATGGGCCTCTTGGCCTTCTTTCTGGCGCATATCGTCTCGGGCGTCAGCGTCTGGCGCTCGAAGCGCCGCGCGCGGCCCGTCGGCTATGCCAGCCAGGCCGACGCCGGCGGCCCGAGCAAGAAGACGCGCTCCTCGCGCTCGATGCTCTACTCGGGGATCCTGCTTCTGGTCTACATCGTCCTGCACGTGCGGCACTTCAAGTACGGCGAAACCGCCATGGTGATGGTGCACGGCGACCAGGTGCGCGACCTCTACAGCCTGGTCGTGGCCGAATTCCAGAATCCGGTGGTCGTGGCGGCCTACACGGGCGGCATGGCCTTCTTGGGCG
>CAYNOM010001059.1:0-2437 GCA_964398415.1 uncultured Polyangiales bacterium
AGAGCTCGACGCGACAGCGCTGAGCTGTCCTGACGTGATCCACGCCGTGCAGTGTTGGCTCGTCGCGCGCGGACAGCGCTTTGTCCACCTGTTTGAAACAGAAGGTGCAGGGCGGCCGCGACTCGTGGCGGAAGGCGCCTTCGACGTCTCGGAGCTGTCGGACGCGCGCCCTGCGACGCCACCCGCGCGGCTCATCACCCTGTGTCCCTCGAACGCCGAGCTCGTCCATGCCCTGGGCTGCTTCGATCGCGTGATCGCGTGTGAAGACTCGTCCGATTTCCCACCCGAGGTTCGCGACCTCGAACGCCTCGGCCCCGATCTCGGCCCGAACCTCGATCGCATTCGTGAGCTCGCGCCAGACCTCGTGCTGTCGTCGCTCTCCGTGCCCGGCATGGAGCGCATCGTCACCGGTCTTCGGGCCCGCGGCGTGCCCCAATGCGTGCTCGCACCGCGCCGCATCGCAGACGTGCTCGACCAGCTCGTCGAGCTCGGAGAGACGCTGGGCGTGTCGGCGCGTGGTTGGGAAGCGCGCCGGCGCATGGAAGCTGAGATCGACGCACTGTCGACCCGAAGGCCCGAGGTGCCCGTGCGCATCTACCTCGAGTGGTGGCCCAAGCCCATGTTCACGCCCGGCGAGAGTTGCTACTCCAACGAGTTGATCGAGCTCGCGGGGGGCGTCAACGTGTTCGGCGAGCGGCCAGGCTCGAGCCTCGAGATCACGCCCGACGAGCTGATCCAGACCGAGCCCGAGCTGTGCTTCGTGTCGTGGTGCGGCGTGCGCGCGGACACGCTCGACCCGAACAACCTCATCCAGCGCCCCGGGCTCGAGCACCTCGCCGCAGCCCAGCGCGGTGACGTGTTTCCCCTCGACGAGGCCTTCAGCGGTCGACCCGGTCCACGCATGCTCGAGGCCGCACGCATCATGGCGAACGCGGTCGCAACGAAGCGCTGACCCACGCGCGCGCGGAGCCTGCCTTGAGTCGTGTCATTCGAAAATGACGCAAGCCGCGGCCGTTTTCAGGCCGAATTGGCTTGAAACGCGTTCTATCTCTGCCCTATCGTCCATCGCTGTAACACGTTCTAACAACCCGCATGCCGATGCGCCGCGGCGGATCGGGTCAGCGGAGGGCGGAGAGAGCGATGCGTCTTGTAGACGTCGACATCTACAACCCCGATATCCACGTCACCGCGGTTCCGCACGATCAGTACGAGCTTCTGCGCCGTGAGGACCCGGTTCACTTTCAGCCCATGCCGAGCGAGCGCGGTTTCTGGGTGGTCACGAAGTACGAGGACCTCGCGTACGTGTCGTGCCACCCGGAGATCTTCTCTTCCTACGCAGGCGGCGGCACGATCATCGAGGACTACGAGGGCCAAGACCTGGCCATCGCGAGAAACCTCCTCGTCAACATGGATCCGCCGGCCCACGGCAAGTTCCGAAAGCTCGTGAGCCGGGGCTTCACTCCGCGCATGACGAACTACCTCGAACCGCGCCTGCGCGCTTGCGCGAAGCGGCTCGTCGACGGCGTGGGTAAGGTCGGCCAGTGCGACTTCGTGTCGGAGCTCGCGGTACCCCTGCCGCTCGAGATGATAGCCGAGCTCATCGGCGTTCCGCCGGAAGACAGGACCAAGCTGCTGAGCTGGACGAACCGCCTGCTCGGCTACAGCGATCCCGAGCTCGGCTCGCGGCAGGACATGTCCCTCGCCGCGATGGAGATGATGCAGTACGCCACGCGCTTGGCTGCCTCGCGCAAGGGCAAGGACACGGGCGACGACCTCGCCACGATCCTGTGCAATGCATCCGTGGACGGCGAAGCGCTGACGGACATGGAGTTCGCCATGTTCGTGCTCCTGCTCAGCGTCGCCGGCAACGAAACCACACGCAACCTGTTGTCGAACGGGATCGTGCTCCTGATGCAGCATCCGGAGGTGCGCGAAGAGCTACGAAGCGACCTCTCGCTCTTGCCGAACGCGATCGAGGAGATGCTGCGCCTCGTCTCGCCCATCACCTACATGCGGCGCACCGCCGTGCGCGACGTGGAGCTGCGCGGCAAGCAGATCAAGGCGGGCGACAAGATCGCCATCTCCTACGCCTCCGCCAACCGCGACGAAGAGGTGTTCGAAAATCCGCACGTATTCGACATCCGCAGAAAGAACGCGCGCGAGCACGTGGCCTTCGGCATCGGTGAGCACTTCTGCTTGGGTGCCAACCTCGCTCGACTCGAGATCCGCATCGTGCTCGAGGAGATCCTGCGCCGCATTCCCAACATGGAGCTGGATGGCGCCTATCGTCGCTTGCGCTCGAGCTATTTGAACGGCGTGAAAGAGCTGCGCGTGAAGTTCCCACCCGAGCGCAGCGTGTCTGCGGCCTAGTGCCGCGCGTCGTCGTCGTCGTCGTCGAGCAGGCCTTCTGCGGTCGCGAGCTTGCGCAGCTTGTCGG
>CAYNOM010001060.1:0-2435 GCA_964398415.1 uncultured Polyangiales bacterium
CAGGGACATGACGGTCTCGCGCGAGGGGAAAAGCCTCACCGGGAATCGTAGTCCAGGGTGGGGGCGGGGGCCAGAGATCAGCGCGTCGAGGCCGGCCGCCCTCTCCCGTCCGCCCGCCGCAGGAACTCCAGCACCGCCAGCGTCGCCTCCGTCCCGGACGACGTGGTGCGGACGACGCCGCTCCGTCCGACGACGGGGCCCGGTGCGGACCAGGAGGCAGGCCAGGCGCCGGCATCGCTCGCGCTTTCGGCTGCCGGGCGGAAGTCCTCGGCGCGACGCACGAGGAGCCTCGCGAGCGGTGACATCGTCGTGTTGCTCGACGCGCTGATGCGTAGGCTCGGCGAGGGGCTCACGACGACGACGTCGCCACGGCCGCGCAGCGAGGAGGAGGAGATCGGCGCCGACGAAGAGGAAGGCGGTGAACTCGCGCGGCAGGCACCGGACTTCGAGATGCTGGCGAAGGCGTGCCGAGGGAAGGTTCGACGCCTCATCAAGCGCATGGACGGGCAGTTCGAGCTTGCCGCTGCACCCGACCGCGCGCGTCGGGGCGTCGTGCAGTTGGCGGCGGTGCTCGGAGTCATCCGCACGTTGCGCTTCGTCGAGCAGCGCCCCGAGTGGAAGCGCATGCACCACGAGCTCGTCGATCGCGAGGATGAGTGGAACCTGCTCCAGTCGGCGGCGCTCGCGGTCGGCTGGGACCCAGACGCTCTCGCGCCGAGGGCGATCACCGAGGCGGGCGGCGACGGCTTCGCCGAGCTGTCGATGGTCGTCGGGCTCCTCGCGTGGCTCGCGTGGGACGTGGAGACCGACATCACCGTGGCCTCGCAACGAGGTGGCCTCGAAGGACTCGAGGACCAGCAGTGGTACGCCGTTCAGCTCTTGGCGACGCTGAGCCCATGGCTCGCGGACGACACCGAGGCATGGACCATCCTCGAGGAGAGCGTCGCCCGCACACCCCGTTTCCGCGTGGATGGAGAGCGGTGGCTCGCGGTGCATCGCGCGGCGCTGGAGACCTTCGCACTCGTGGCGCTCACGCCCGATGAGCACCGACTGACCGCACGCCGTGTGACGCCCGGCGACCTGGTTGTTCTTCACGCCCGGGAGGTGCCTCGCGTTCGCGTCGTACTGGACGTGCGGCCGGGGAGCGACGGCGGCAAGGTCGTGATGCTGGCGCCCGACGCAACGGACGGCGAGCGCTCGTTCCTGGCCTCCCGCGTCGTCACGCTGCCATGGGACATGGGCACGACCGTGGCTGCGGTGGCGAGTTGAACACGGCCCGCGCAGAACGGGCCCACGTGCGCGCCCTCGTCGGCGACCGGGCCCAACCCCACGCCCAGCGTCTCGGCGCGCCCTGGGCCAACGTGAGCGCCCTGCGTGCGGCATTCGGGGCCCATGCTGGGCTCGAACCGGGGCACGCTACGACCGGCCCCCGCAGGCGTGGCGGGACGCTGCGAATCCGCGAATCTGTCCCGGCGCGTCGCGATCAACCTGCTGCATTCGCAATGCGAACGGCTTTCTGGGACGGTGCGAGTCGGCGAATCTGTCCCGGTTGCTCACCCGGAGAGTGTTCGCGAATGGCGCGGCTTGCGGAGCCAAATTCGGCCGCCACCTTCGGGTGGCGTCCGACGGTTTGCGGAAAAGCCCGTCCGAGGAATCGGGCGGGCTTTTTTCATATCTGGCCAATAGGATGGGCCTTCTGCCAGCGACGCCGTGAGCCGCGTTCCGCACTGCCTCCCGGCCCCAGAACCGTCGCTGCGGGCTTATGGCCTCCTCGGGGCGAGAAACGCGCTCTACGAAACCGAGAGCGCCAGAGACGCCCAGTGGCGGGGTTAGCACCCCCGAGCATGCCGATCGCAGTACCGACGCCACTGACGGCAGCTGACAAGGCGCTGAGGCGACCTCAGCGAGGACGCAGAGACCGAACCGCACCCGACTCGCCCCGGGCGACGAGCGCGAGGGGCGGTTCAGCCCGACAAAGGCTCCGGCGAGCGAGAACCCAGGCCCGCTGGGAGGTGAACATCGAAGCTCGGAGCTGGCCGTAGACGGTGCGTCAATCCGGGAGGGTCGGCTCTGCTTCACGCGCCGGAAACACCCGCCTTGCCTGGCGTCCCGTCGCTTCGTCTCGAGGTCTCACCATGCCTCATGCCATCCTGCTGTGAAGGCCGCATCGACCATCGACAGGAAGGCTACTTCAGCCAGTCGTTGAGCTTTTCTGCTACATTTTCGCTCAAGTCGTCCCAGCCGTCAGCAAGATAGGACTGCAACGCCTCGAGCTTGCCCTTGATCGCTTCTGCTGCATCGTTGAAAGCGCCATGAGCGTCAGCCTTTGCCTTGGCCAGATCGGCTTCGAGCTGCTTCCGTTTGGCCTCGACACGACTCCTCAGTTCCGCCGTTTCGGTCATGAACTGCTCGTGCACGGCGACGAAGAGGTCGTT
>CAYNOM010001061.1:0-2433 GCA_964398415.1 uncultured Polyangiales bacterium
TACGGCCAGAAGTGCGACGTGGTGGTGGTCAACTTCGTCAATCGCAAGAACGCCGCCGACAAGCGCGTGTACGAGCTGCTCGACGAGAAGCTCCAGCTCTTCAGCGGTGTGTTCGGTGCGAGCGATGAGGTGCTGGGTGTGATCGAGTCCGGCGTGGACTTCGAGAAGCGCATCGCGGCCATCTACCAGCAGTGCCGCACGCCCGAGCAGATCGAGCGCGAGTTCGATGCGCTTCAGCTCGAGATGGAAGCCGAGATCGCGCAGAGCCAGCGCGAAGCGCGCGAGAAGCTGCTCGACAACTTCGACCAAGAGGTGATCGAGAAGGTGCGCGTGAAGAGCGAAGATGCGCTCGACCGCTACAACGCGCAGCTCTGGCAGCTCACGCGCCACGTGCTCGCGTCGCACGCGGATTTCGACGACGCCGTACGAGCGTTTCGCCTCCGCGAGAACCCGTTCGCTGGCGAGCCGATTCATCCGGGCCCCTACCGCATGGGGCGCGACGTCACGGACGCAAACGTGTACCGCGTGGGCCACCCCCTCGCGCAGCGCGTTCTCGCACTCGGGCGTGAGCAGGCGCCAGAGCCGGCAAGCGTGGCCTTCCAGCTCACTGGCAGCGGCAAGAACATCGCGAGCCTCTCGACGCTCGTTGGTGAGCGCGGCGTGCTCGTCTGCGCGCTGCTCGAAGCGCGCGCGGTCGAGGCCGAGGAGCGCGTGCTGCTCGCGGCGGTCACCGAGCAGGGCGAGGTGCTGGACGAGGCGCAGTGCCGGCGCTTGTTCGACCTGCCCGGGCGCGTGCTGGGCGTCTTCGATGCGAGCGAGCAGACGGTGCAGGCGGCACACGCGGCGCTCGAGCGCCTGCGCACGCGCAAGGTCGAGGAGATCGAGCGCAAGGGCGGGCGCTGGTTCGACGCCGAGGTCGACAAGGTCGACCGTTGGCTCGACGATCGCCTGCGATCGGAGCACGCGGCGCTGGACGCGCTGCGCGAGCAGATCGCCGAGGCCAAGCGGGCGGTGAAGACGGCCCCCACCATCCCCGAGAAGCTCGAGAAGCAAAACGCCCAGCGCACGCTCGAAACCCGCGCGCGCGAGGCGCAGCGAGCGTACGAGGCGAGCGCGCAGCGGCTGCAAGAGCAGCGCGATTTACGCCTCGACGAGCTGGGCCAGCGGCTCGCGCACGAGGTGAACGTGACGACGCTCTTCACATTGCAGTGGCAGCTCACGTAGAAGGCATGGTGATGACGAAAGCACCCGACTCCGAGCAGGGGCCCGAGCGCGTGGACCTGCGCTCTCACGACGTGTTGGCTGAGCGCAGGGCCGACCTGCTGCGGCTGTTTCCCGAGGCGCGCACCGAAGGCGGCAAGCTCGATTTCGACCGGCTCAAGCTCGCGCTGGGCGAGGCGGTCGACGTCGGCAAGGAGCGCTACGGCATGGTGTGGCCGGGCAAGGCCGACTGCTGGAAGACGATCCAGGCGCCAAGCCTCGCCACGCTGAGGCCTGCGGTCGAAGAGAGCGTCGCGTGGGACAGCACTGAGAACCTGATCCTCGAGGGCGACAACCTCGAGGTGCTCAAGCTCTTGCAGAAGTCGTACTTGGGCAAGGTCAAGATGATCTACATCGACCCGCCCTACAACACGGGCAACGACTTCATCTACCCCGACAACTACAGCGAGAGCTTGCAGACGTACCTGCAGTACACGGGGCAAGTCGACGCGCAGGGCAAGCGCTTCGGAACGAACACGGATACGGACGGCCGCTTTCACTCCAAGTGGCTGAACATGATGTACCCGCGGCTGTACCTCGCGCGGAACCTACTGCGCGAGGACGGGGTGCTGTGTGTAAGTATCGATGATGGTGAAGTTCACAGCCTTCGCCTTTTGCTCTCCGAAATCTTTGGTGAAGAAAACTACTTCGGCACAATCGCCTGGCAGAAGAAGGACACGCCATCGAACGATGCACAGGGACTGTCCGTAACTCACGAGTACGTGGTCGTTTACGGACGCTCCGGCGCGATCCGTCGTAACCTCTTGCCGCGCAATGAGGAGCAACTCTCGAACTACAAGAACCCTGACAAAGATCCGCGAGGCGCATGGACGCGTACGTCCCTTATACGCAAAGAGCCACGACCGGGTCGGGACTACACGGTCGCTAACAAGGCGGGTCGATCACGAGTTCCACCGCCCGGAACCAGCTGGCGCGTTCCCCCAGAAACCTTCAAGGAGTACGAGCGCGAGAACCTCGTGTGGTGGGGGCAAGATGGAGATGGAGACTTGCCGTTCTTGAAGCGCTTCTTGACCGAGGTTCAAGACGGCGTGGTGCCCATCTCTTGGTGGGACTACGAGTTCGCCGGATCTAACCGCAATGGCAAGGTGGAGATTCGAGGTCTATTTGGGGGCGAAGCACCGTTTGAGACGCCAAAACCGTCGTCGCTCGTGC
>CAYNOM010001062.1:0-2430 GCA_964398415.1 uncultured Polyangiales bacterium
CTGCGAGTCGCATCACTCACCCATCGACGGGCGCAGCAACTCGACGGCCGCCCGCAGCAGAGACAGCCCCGTGGTGACCAGAAGCACCGTGCCCACGTATTCCTGATCTCTCAGGTGCGACACGGACAAGCCCAAGAACGCGAGCGCAGCGACCACCAGCACGCCACCCATCGCTTCTCTCAGGCGCTTCGGCATGGGAATTTCTATGCCTGACGTCCCTACCCGCCGGCAAGTCCTTGCTCACCCTCAGCTGCGTGCCATCAGCTTCGCCTGCGTGGCGAGGGCACGATCCTTGATGTGATTCCAGATCGCGCGCCCCTCCTCTTGCTTGCGGATCTCTTCGATTTTCTTCACCGCGGCGGGAGAGCCCTTGGTGGCAGCGAAATCGAGGGCGCTCAACACATCACCGCGCACCATTTCCTTGGGGTGGTCGAGCTGCGCCACCAGGGCCGTGATGGCTTGGTCGTTGCCCCGACCGACGCGCGCGAGCATGTAGGCCGCCTTGCGCGCCAGCTCCTCGTCCTTGCCGGAGAGCTTCTTCGTCCAGCACGCGAGATCCCCGTCGCACTCCCCGGCAGCCGCCAAGAGCGCCCCGTTCTGCTTTTCGAAGGTGGGCTTGTAGGGGCTCTTGTCGGATGCGATAAAGTCCTGCGCGGCCTTCGCTTCGGCCTTGTTGGCGAGCAGCGCGTAGGCGTTGAGGGCGATCACGCGGATGTCGGGTAGCTCGTCCTCGGGCGTCTTGGCCACCTGCAAGAGGAACGGCAGCACGCCGGGATCGTACAAGTGCTGCATGGCCCGCAGCACCTGCATGCGCTGGATCTTGTCCTGGGCCGCATACACCCGCGTCATCACGTCGCGGATGCGCGCGGTGTCGCCATCTTTGCGATTGATGGACGCGAGCGCGGCGGCCGCCGCCAGCTGCACGGTCTTGTCGGCGTCCTGGCTGGCCGCGATGAGCGCGTCGATCGACTCGGGGAAGCCGAGCACACCGAGCGCGTAGAGGGCTTCCTTCTTCATCTCTGCCTCGGCCGACATCTGCTTGGCGATGTCCGGCGCGCGCTGACGAATGGCCTCGATGTACGCCTTGGACTGTGCCAGCGCCTTGGGGTCCTCGCCCTTGACGATCTTGAGCAGGGGCTCGAGCGCGGGCTTTCCAATCCGCACGAGCGCCGCCGGCACCGACTGGTTGAGGCGATTGCGTGGGTCGGACGGGTCGAACAGATACAGGGCCTCGATGAGCTGGGGCACCGAGGCGGGATTGGCGAGCCGACCGAGTTGCTCGACCGCGAGGTTGTTGATCAGGAAGTTCTGCTCCTCGGACTGACGCAGCGCCACCTTGGTCAGCACTTCGGCCCCTGCTGGATCGTTGAGCCGTCCCAGCGTGCGCAAGAACTCGATGCGCATGCGATTGTCGACCGGGCGCTTGCCACTCACGCGATCGAGGGCTGCCGCCACCTTGGTAGCCGCCTCCGCGCGCTTGTCGGCGGGCACCTCGATCTCGGCCAGCGTGCGCGCAGCGAGCACGGCGTGCTCCTCATTGACCTCGGTGCGCCACTCGAGCGCCTTCATCAAGGCCGGGAGCGAGCGCGGCTCGCGCATCTCGAACAGCAACGACATGATCAGCTGGCCGTTCTGCGTGTCTTCCGGGTGCTCGATGTACGTCTTGACCAGATCGTCGATCGTGGCATCCGCGAAGCTCTTCACGGGCGCGGCGCTGCGATCACTTTTGGCATCGGTCAGCGCCTTGCCATAGAGGCGGGTCAAATTGCCCAGCGCGTACTCGCGCCGCACAGGGTCGGCCAACTCCCCCGCTTGCCCCCCAGCGTCGTCCGGGTCGGCGTGACAGGCCGCGACACCGAGTCCGATGCTCGCCACCAGGGCCCAGGGCCTAAGCTTGTCCAACAGCGATGCCATGGCTGCTCCTTCTTCGTCGAGAAGCTCGCGCGGGTTTGCCCTGAGATCGCCATTTTTCAGCGTTGAATCGAGGGTTTACGCGAGACGGCGGCGACTATAGCCGTCGTAGAAAAGCGAAGTCAACGGATTCCGGGACCGAGCTGTGCGCACACGCGAAAACGCCACCAAGCAGCGAGCCCGGTGGCGCATGACGACGATCTCGCGCGCTTCGATCAGAGCTGAAGCGGATAGGCGACGCGGATGCTCGGATCGGTGAACGCAGGGAACTCGGCCGTCTTGATCTCGCGGGCGATGCACGAGCCCTCCGCGGTGCCGGCGAAGACGCCGCCGACCAGGGCGTAGCTGACGTTGCCCGTGGAGCGCACCGTGAGCGTCACGTGGGCTGCGCCGTGCTTGTCGCCCACGCACGCTTGCAGCTTGGGCAGCATGGCGTTCATGACGTTCACGACCGCTTCGCGGCTGGGCTGCGCAGGAAGATCGGCGGCCGGCTTGGCGCGTGCGGGACGCGGTGCGGGC
>CAYNOM010001063.1:0-2430 GCA_964398415.1 uncultured Polyangiales bacterium
TGAAGCCGTTGCCGCGTACGTCGATGGCGAGGCGCTCGCGGTCGCCCTCGAAGCGCTCGTGCACGTCGATGCGATAGAGCGTGCGTTCGGTCTTCTCGCGGGGGTCGTCGGCGCTGCGAAAGGCGCGGTAGTCGTGGGTGCCCTCGAGCATGCGCGCGGCCCTGCGCATGCGCGAGAGGTCGAGACCACGCAGCTTGCCCAGGTGCCAAGCGCGATGTCGCTGCAACGGGTCCTCCGACTCCCCGCAGCCGAGCACGTAGCGGTAGGTCTTGGCGGTGGAGTCGAAGCGCGGGTTGTACCCGGCCGCGCAGGCGTAGGCGCGCTGCACGCGAATGTCGTCAGGCAGATGGCGATCGATGCCGCGTTTCCAGCCGAGCGGCGCGATGTCGCGCTCGCAGTCGAAGGCCACCACCTGGCCGAGCGCGTGCACCCCCGCGTCGGTGCGGCTCGCGGGCCACACGCGCACGGGATGGCCGCTCATGGGCTGGATGGCCCGCTCGAGCTCGGCCTGCACCGTGCGCTGCCCGGCCTGGATCTGAAAACCCGAGAAGCGCGTGCCGTCGTAGGCGACGACCAGGGCCACACCGTGCCGTAGCGTCATCAGAACAGCGCGCCGAAGCCGATGGAGAAGCTGCGGTCGCCCGTGCCCTTGGTCTTCGACTCGAAGTACTCGAAGAACAAGAACGTGTGGTTGATGCCGAACTCCTCGTCGAGCGCGCGCGCGGAGCTGCGGTCGAAGAAGTCGAGCTCGAGCCCAGCCTGGGCGGCCCAGCGAAAACCCTGGTTCACGCCGTCTCCATCCGTTCTGCCTCCGGTCTCCGCGATCCAACGCACGAAGTCGTAGCCGAGCTTGCCCGTGAGCAAGAGGGGCACGTCGAGCTGCCGCGCCAGGGTGTCGATGCGCAGCACCGCGAGGGCGCTCATGGGGTAGATCGTGAACTCGGTGGTCTCGCCCGAGCGTCCGCCCGAGCCGTCGGCCAAGAGCGCCTTGGCGTCGTAGTTGGCCCAGCCCCAGCCGGCGCCGGCGTTGATCGTGCCGACGTAGGGGATGTGAAACAGCACGAAGTCGAGCTCGAGACCGAGGAGCCAGCCGCGATCCTTGCCGAACGTGTCACTGAACGCCGAGCCACCGGCTGCCGGCTTGTAGGGCCCGAGCTTCAGCTCGAGCGCGTACCACTGGGGCGACTCGATCACGGTGGGTTTCGCGTACATCTCCTCGAAGGTGTCCGGAGCGCGTGCTTCTGCGGTCCGCGGCAAGACTGAGAGGGCGAGCAGGGCGGCACAGGCGAACAGCAGCGCGCGCGCGGCGCGAACGCAGAACATCACAGGCTCCTTCGGCGGCGAAGCATCAGCGCGAGACCTAGCAGACCCAGGGACCAAACGGCGCTGCCACGCGCAGCTCCCGGTCGCAACGCGCAGGTCTCGAGGCTGCCATCGTCGACGGTGTCGAGGAAGGTGTCGACGTCGACCCGCTCGATGCACACGACGTTGGACAGCGGGCTCACGTTGCCTGCGATGTCCACCGTGGCCACCGCCACGGCCACTTCCTGCCCATACTCGACGTCGCCGAGCTCCGTGATGCTGGCCTTCGTGTTGTTGGTCACGGTCTTGGAGCGGATGCTGCCCTCGATGGCGGGCGGCTCCTTGCCAGCGACCAGTGCTCCCGAGCCGCACTCGACATCGCCGGTACCATCCTGCGCGGTGTCGTAGAAGACACGGTACTGGGTTGTCGGATCCGCCCCGGAGGAAGCGCCCCAGCTCACGGACATTGCCCTGTCGCCTGACTCACCCTTGACGCCCGTCGGTGCGGCTGGCGGCCTGATGTAGAGCGTGAAGATAGCCTTGCGCTGCTCGGCGTTCGGCACGGGGTCCGGCGCGTTCGTCTCCTCACCCACGCTCGGCAGCGGCACCACGTACACTGCGTACTGCTGGGCCGAGACATCCGGACACTCGGTCGCGGTCTTCTCCCGCACGAACAGGTTGACCGCCGGGACCGTGAACGTCGTATCGGTATTTGGTTGAACGCGCTCGGAGAATACCTTGGCGGGCCAGCAGTTCGTGTCGGGCTGGGTTCCAGTGCGTGCGCGATTCGCCTTGTCGTTGCAGTCCGTGGTCAGATTTTGGCTCACCCAGATTTCGACCGCGCCAACCGCCACCGAGAAACGCGACGTGAACGCGAACTCGGTCGTGGCACTGCACTGATCGAGGCCGATATTCATATCCCGGTCGCGATCGCTGCCTGCGACTTGGAGCGTCTTGTCACCGATCCGCACCTCCAAGCCCTGAGTGAGTTGGTTTTGCGGAATGGAGGTGGCCTGGGCCGATGCCTGGGGCGAGGCTCCAAAGGACGGGAGCGCGAGCATTGCTAGCGTGAGGAGCGAGAAGCCGAATAGCCGTTTCATCACGCTCCGAGGCATAGCAAGGACTGGT
>CAYNOM010001064.1:0-2430 GCA_964398415.1 uncultured Polyangiales bacterium
ATCACGGTCGTGCTGCGTAGGGGATCGAGCGGCACGTACTTCGCGAACGTGAGACCGTTGCTGAGGGTTCCAATCAAGCTCGAGTAATACGCGACCACCGTCGCCCCGGTCTGGGCGAGCACCAAGAACCCACGCTGAAGCTCATCGCTGCCGCTCGCGATGCCAAGCGCTCGGCGGAGCGCCACCGCGGCCACGACCGCGAGGCAGGGAACTCCAAGCCACGCGATGTGTCGGAGGCCCAAGGAGCGTCCGTGCGCGGCGACCTGCGCCAGGCCGATGAGTACCGGCACGATCACAAAGGCTTCCTTGGAAAAGAACGCACACACAGAACAGGCAGACGCCAGAGCTCTCCAGCGCCCAGGCGCGTGTTGCCCGGGCCCCGGCCAAGTCAAGATGGCGGCCAGCGAGAACAGCACTCCCAAGGAGTCGTTCCGCGCCGCCAAGAGCATCGTCGGCTCAGTCGCAAGGGGGTGCGCGATGAACACAAGAGCGGCTGGAAACGCGATTGCGGGTGCGATCTCGAAGCGCCGCAGCAAGCGCAGCAGCGAAAGCCCACAGCCGAGGTGCAGCACGACACTGAGCACGCGATAGGACCCGACCGCCTCGGCCCCCATCTGCCTCTGCAGCCAGAACGTGAGCATCATCAGCGGCCTGTAAAACTGGCCCGCCGCACGACCCGCGGCACTCCACGTATCCATCGAGAAGTTGCGGACAAGGCCTGCCCAGTCGCGCAGCGATGGGTTGTCGCGCACGATATGGACGTCGTCCCAAACGAACTCCCCGTCGAGCGCTCCCCCAAAGCTGAGCGCACAACACAGCGCACCTAGCGCCAAGAAGGAGAGGCTCTCCCATCCTCTTTGCCCCATCGGGCACGAGGGTATCACGCCACCTAGAGCCGTTGCTTGAAGGTCGCGCTGCCCTCGTCGGCGGTGATCTTTCCCTCCACCTCGACCGCGCCGCCATCCTTGCGCACGTGAAACTCGAGCACCTCGACCTCGCCATCCACAGGCAGCTCGGCGACGCGCACGCTGTCCTCGTCGACCTCGTCGCCCTGCTTCACCGACAGCTCGATGACGACGTTGTGCAGCGCGAAGAAGCCCGTGTTCTTCAGCATGAAGTCGTCGAAATAGGTGTCTGGCACGAAGCGCACGCGGGGCTTGAGCGCGAAGTAGCGCTGCCTGAGCTCGCCTGCCTTGAACGTGCTCGATCGCTTGAGCTTGTCGAGTGCCACCCGATCGCGGTCGAGCGCGAGCCGGACGTAGCCGTCGAGCACGCTGAAGTAACGCTCTCGCTCGCTCGCCTCCACTGCGGGAAAGTGTCCCGCCAGAAGCTCCGTGACGTAGAAGCTCGGCGTCAGCGAGAGCAGCTCCTTGACGTCGATGGCGGGCGTGCATGCCGCAGGAAGCGGCGGCTGCGTCTCACGCTGCTTCTTCGCGAGCGCGAGCACGCGGGGTAGCCGCTCGGCCGCAACCTGGGATGCGCTCGTGTCGCCATAGTCGTCCACGACCTTGTGATACAGCGTCTCGGCCGCCTGCAACCGGTGATCGGCCTCCTCGCGCTGGGCCAAAGTCAGCCACTCGGTGGCCCGATTGTCGCGGCTGTTCGGGCGGTACTGCATGAAGTAGAGCAGCGCGAAAAACACCACGTTGCCAACTACGATCAGGCCGTACTTGCCCCACAGCGCGAGCAGCAACTCGGCGCGGAACAACGCGCTCTTGAGCTTCGAGACTTCGCTCATCGAGGTGGAGGATAGCAGCCTGGTATACTCGCGACATGGGGAGGGGGTCCGGCACGAGGAGCTATGGAAGCGTGCTCGGCTGGATCGTCGCCGTGGGCGTGGGTGTTGGCGTCGGTGCCCTGCTGTTTCGCAGCTACCAGCTCGGCCATGCCCAGTCCTTTGACGCCACGCTCTACGCGCGCTCGCTCTGGGGCCTCGCGCACGGCGATGCCCACAACCCCGTGGCAGGAGTGCATGCGTTGGCCATCCACGGGCACTTTGGGCTGCTGCCCCTTGCCCCGTTTGCTCGCATCTTCTCCGCGGTCCACGTGCTCGTCGTCGCCCAGACGGTGGCCCTCGTCGTCACCCTGGGCGCGACGGCGAGCGCCGTCGCTGACATCGCCGCGGGAGTGCCGAGACGACGCTGGGCGGCGCAGCCATGGCTGATGGTGCTCGCAGCGTCGCTCGGGGCTCCGCTCGTGCTCAACCCCTTCCTCTTCGACGTACGTCCCGACCTGTACGCTATTCCGCTGGCCACAATCGGCTTGCTGCGCGCAGAACGCCGCGACGCGATCGACCTCGGCGCCCTGTTGTGGTTGTTTGCCGCCGCGCTCTGCCGCGAGGAGATGGCCGCGGTTTGCCTCGCGGCTGCATTCGCTCTCGAGGGGCCCCGACGCCTCAGGGCCATGCTTGCCATCGTGCCCCTGCTCTAC
>CAYNOM010001065.1:0-2426 GCA_964398415.1 uncultured Polyangiales bacterium
CCGGCAACGCGCTGGCCAGAAGTCCGACGCGCGCTCCTGGTTGCATGCGGCTTCGAGGAGCAAGCGGCAGGCTGACAGGAAAGGAGACATCCCGCGCCGCCCCGACTGCCGCCCTGGTGTACAACACGAGGACGTGATCTCGCTCTTGCTCTGGATTTTGTTGCCTGCGCTGCTCTACGCAGCATTGCTCTACGCCTACGACCTGCACGAACGGGAGCCGCTCCCAGCGCTGATCGCCGTGTTCGTCGCGGGAGTGCTCAGCGTCCCTGTGGCCTCCGAGCTCGAGCAGCAGGTGGACCAGGTCGCACCGTTTCTCGCGGGCATGCGGCGCGGCGAGGGGCCTGCGCTGCTCTGGGCCTGCTTCGGGGTCATCGCGCCCATCGAGGAAGGGTTGAAGCTCGCCTTGGTGGTCGTGTTGGCGCGTCGACGCCTCATGAACGAGCCCGTGGACGGTGTCATCTACGCCGGCATGGTGGCGCTGGGCTTTGCGGCGGGCGAAGGCTTCATCGCCGCCCTGCAGCACGGGCACGCCACACTGCCCATGCGCGCGTTGTTCTCGATGCCCGGCCACGTCGGCTTCTCGGCCATGTGGGGTGCGGGGCTCGGGGCCCTACGCTATTGGGGCAGGCCCGCCCTCGGCCCGTTCGCACTCATGCTGGTCGCGTCGATCGCGGCCCACGGCGGCTACGACTACCTCTTGCTCGTGGACGGCGGCTCCGAGCGTGGCGCCGTGGTGGCGCTGCTATCGCTGGTGTTCGTGCTCGACGCGCTGTGCTTTCGCGCCCTCTTGCGCGTTTCGCCCTTTCGCGGCCTATCGCGCAGCGCAGGGCAGTGCAGCGTGTGCTTGCGCCCGCACGGACCCCTCCTTCGGTTCTGCGCCGGCTGCGGCGCGGCGCTCGGCCTGAGGGCCCCCAGCGTGTTGCCCATCGCCTTTGCACCCACGGTCTCGGCGTTCGTGGCCTCCTTCGTGCTCGGGGGATCGGTGCTCGCGCTCAGCGCGCGCTACCACGACCTCCACTACGTGGCGCTCTCACAGCGTGCCGCGCTCGGCGCCGACGACGCACTGTGGACGCTGTCGGGCGTGTTGCTCGTGACGAGCGCATTCTGCGGCTTTGTGGCCGGGGCTTTTCGTGGCCGCCGCGCCTCGCTCGAAGCCACCGTCGCGGGCTGCCTCGTCCTGCTCAGCGGCTTTCTCTGGCTCGCCCTGCGCGCCCCCGGAGCGCTACCGAGGCTTCTGCCCGCCGCCCTGCCAGGGCTCGCCTTGTCGGCCCTCGTCGCGGCTTGGGTCCGTCGCACCCAACACGAGATGCACAGCTGATGGGGCCACGGAGGCCTGTGACCCCATCACGCGCTCACCACGCGCTCAAGCTCTGCCCCCAGGAGCGTTCGGCCGCCCGCCCTTCTGGCCCTCGGCCCCACTCTGCGTGGCGAAGGTGAGCCGCTCGCCCTGGGCGTCGACACGGACGATGTCACCGGCCACGAAGTGCCCCGAAAGGATCTCCTGGGCCAGCGGGTTCTCGATGTGCTGCTGGATCGCGCGCTTGAGGGGACGTGCGCCAAAGGTGGGGTCGAAGCCGAGCTCGGCGAGCAGATCCTTGGCGGCGTCGCTGACCTCGATGCCGATGTCGCGCTGTGCAAGCCGCTTCTGGAAGCGAACGAGCTGGATGTCGACGATCGAGCGCACCTCACTCTTGTCGAGGCGGTGGAAGATCACCGTCTCGTCGAGCCGATTGAGGAACTCGGGCCTGAACGAGCGCCTCAGCTCGCCGAGCACCGCACCCCGCATCTCCTCTTCGGTGCCGCCGCCGAGCAGATGCTGCGAGCCCACGTTGGAGGTCAGGATCAGCACCGTGTTCTTGAAGTCGACCGTGCGGCCTTGGCCGTCCGTCAGGCGTCCGTCATCGAGCACTTGCAGCAGCACGTTCCATACGTCGGGATGCGCCTTCTCGATCTCGTCGAACAGCACGACGCTGTAGGGACGCCGCCGCACGGGCTCGGTGAGCTGACCGCCCTCCTCATAGCCGACGTAACCGGGGGGCGCGCCGATCAGGCGTGCCACCGAGTGCTTCTCCATGTACTCGCTCATGTCGAGACGCACCATGGCGCGGTCGTCGTCGAACAAGAACTCGGCCAGCGCCTTGGCGAGCTCGGTTTTGCCCACGCCCGTGGGCCCCAAGAACAGGAACGAACCGATGGGCCTGCCCTCTTCTCCGAGACCCGCGCGCGATCTGCGCACCGCGTTCGACACGGCGATCACCGCGTCCATCTGGCCGATGACGCGCGCACCCAGGCGCTCTTCCATCTTGAGCAGCTTCTCGCGCTCGCCCTCGAGCATCTTGCTCACCGGCACGCCCGTCCACTTCGACACCACGCGCGCGATGTCTTCGTCGGTGACCTCCTCCTTGAGGTAGCTCTGCTCGGCCTGG
>CAYNOM010001066.1:0-2422 GCA_964398415.1 uncultured Polyangiales bacterium
TCGGACGCGCGTCGGCGCACCCTCGCCATCTTCGAGCAGGACGACGCGGTGCTGCGCAAGGTCAAGCCCGAGCTCTTGCCGGTCGACCTGAGCGAAGAGCTGTCGGTCAAGTCCGATGGTTTGCAGATCGCCTTCCGCAAGGCGCGTAAGAAGTTCGTCGACATGGGTTGGTCCATCGATCAAGACCGGCTCAAGGCCGAGATCACGGGCAAGCGCGCGGCCGTCATCCCTTCGCCGAAGCGCACACAAGATCCCCAGGGCTGGGTGCTGTCGCCCGTGCCCTTCCTCGAGGGCAAGCGACTGCCGCAGGCGGCGGAGTGAGGCGGCGCGCCGAAAGGTCGCATGCACCCTCACCTCCTGCGACCGAACTCTGATCCGGTACGGGTGCGGTTCGCCCGCTGAGCGGTCCGAGTGATAGGCTGAGCCATGTGAGCGATCCAGAGCGCCCCAGCCGAGCCAAGCAGCTAGCCGCAGCCCTGGCACGGGCGCGCGGTGAGAGTCCGTCGGCCGTTCCGGTGCGGCGTAGCTCGATTCCGCCAGCCACCGATCGCAAGAGCGTCCCCAAGCGTGAGGGGCGGCGCCTCGATGCAGCCGCGCGCCAGAGCCTGTTCGGCGATGGCCGCGGTCACTCGAATGCCCCGTCGAACGACGGCGGCCGAAGTCGCTACATGCCCGAGGTGCGGCGTAGCCTCTTGCCTGACCAGCCGAGTGATGTGCGGCCGGACCTCAGCCTGAGCATGCCGCCCGCACCGCACACGGATCCCACTGCGCGGTTCAACGTGCCTAGCCCACGCGTGTCCATCACGCCGGCGCCACCACGCTTCAGCGCACCCCCCGTCAGCATGCGCCCACGGAGCGGGCCGCCGGCAGGCTTCGACGAGCCCGGTACCGGGAGAAGGAGCCTCCTCCCTGGAGCCGACCACGATCCGCGTGGCGAGGACGATCCACGCTTTCGCGAAGCGGCAGATCTGCGCTGGCACGGGCAGAAGCTCGAGGCCATGGAGCTGCTCGAGGCGCTCCTACAGGCACAACCCGGCCACGCGCCGGCGCGGCTCGAGTTGTTCTCGATCGCCATGGAAGTGCGTGACGAAGGCCGCGTGCGGCAGCTGCACGACTGGCTCGTGCAGTACTACGTGCACCATCAGCAGCCCAGCACCGCATGCCAGGCCTACCGGGCTGTGCGGCTCGCGTTCCCCAACCTGAGCTTCAAAGAGCGCACCCTGATCGCGGCGCTCTTGTCCGCCGAACAGGCGCGCGAGGGCCGCGTGGTGGTCGATACGACGAAGCTCCTCCTGAAAGACTTCCCGCAGAGCTCGACTTTGCCGCGCGCCTTCATGTCGAGCGCCCAGGTGCAGCTCGACGAGGGGCGCCCCGATCTCGCCAAGCGCACGCTCGAGAACCTGCTCGCGCGCTTTCCGCACGACTCGCTCGCCCAGGAAGCCCGGCGCAAGCTGCGCGAGCTCGGCTGAAAAAGCACGCCACGGATCAGTTATGCGAAAGCTCGTCTACTTCATCGCGACCGCAGCGGATGGCAGCATCGCCGGGCCACACGGAGAGCTAGACTTCTTTCCGATGGAGGGCGATCACATCGCCGCTCAGATCGACGAGCTGCCCGAAACGATCCCGCGACACGTCCGCGATATGCTCGGAGTGCCAACCCGGCAGGCACGATTCGACGCCGTGGTCATGGGGCGCGCGACCTACGCGCCGGCGCTGGCAGTCGGCGTAACAGACCCCTACGCCCCGCTCCAGACGGTCGTCTTCTCGCGCACCCTACCGTCGCGCTGCGACGGAGCCCTCCGCATCACTGCCGATGATCCGGTGGGTGTGATCTCTGAGCTCAAGGCACGAGAGGGGCGCGACATCTGGCTGTGCGGGGGTGGCAAGCTTGCATCGACACTGGTCGATCACATCGATGAGCTCGTGCTGAAGGTAAACCCCGTCCTCGCGCCTGGGGGTCTGCGCTTGTTCGATGAAAGCACGGCGCCGCGCAAGCTAGCCCTACGATCGCGGCGCGCGTTCGAGAGCGGCGTCTCATGGCTCTCGTTCGATGTGCAGCGCGATTGACTGTCGCGAGTCTGGAACGCTCCCGGATCGGCACGAACTTCGCGAGGTGTGCAGAACGCGCACGAAAAAGGCCCGAGCTTTCGCCCGGGCCTTTTTCCTTCGTGGAGCTGAGGGGGATCGAACCCCTGACCTTCGCACTGCCAGTGCTCGTTTTGTGTACAAGTGTGACCAGGTGTCACCAAGCGACACAATCGACTTTCACATTTGATTACGGACACTTAACGCATTTTCGGCCTTGTGTCCAATGCGGGCATGTACCATAGATCCCCGGCGAAAAGTACCAGCGTAAGTACCAGCACCGAGGGGACATGGCAGCAAAGAAGCCGAAGCGGAAAGGGCCAAAGCACGCTGGCGT
>CAYNOM010001067.1:0-2420 GCA_964398415.1 uncultured Polyangiales bacterium
CTCCAACCAGGCGCGTTCCTGCGTCTCTTCGTGCTGCTCGCCCTCGGCTTGCCTTGTCAGGCCGGAGCGCAATCCGCTGGCGACGCTTCGCTCGAGCGTGCCGAGGCGCAGTACCGGCATGCACGGCGTGCCCTCGCCGTAGCGCAGGCGCAGCAGCGCTTGAGTCGCAGGCGGCGCCACTCTCTGCTGGTCCACGCGGGTCTGGGCTTCCGATTCGGTGACTGGAAGATCCACGAGCGTGTCGACGGATTCGTCTCGGGTGGCCCGGAGTTTGGTCTCTCCTACCGGCGGTACTGGAGCGACAGGGCTGGCTTCACCACAAGCGCAGGTTTCGAAGCGGTGCGCATGGTTATCATCGAAAGTGATGGTCCGGGCTACGAGTTTGGCCGCCGGGACCTCTACGGTGAGGCAGCCGTGCACTTCAGCCCAAGCGTCGGGGGCCGCTTCTACCTCGGGCCAACGGTTCGCGCGGGTTACTGGCGGCTGCAGCGCGACAAGCTGAGCTTCTATGACTCGGACAGTGCCTGGACACGCTACGACGATGTCCCAGTCGACGACGCGTGGGCCCTGCTGGGAGGTCCCCACGTCGGCTGGCAGTTCGGCAGACGCAACGACTTCGACTTGTCGCTTCACGCGCTCGTGGGCGCCTGGCACGAAGGCTCCCGGTGGGCGTTGCTCGGCGGGGCCACGGTACGTCTCGGCTACATGTTCAGCCTGGGGCGCGCACCCGGCGGTTGAGCGCGTTAGCAGCGAGCGACCTCGGTCAGGTGGGTGTCGATGTCTTCGAGCATGTCGGGCCGGCCCTTCGCCCGATGGTAAGGTCAGCCTCAAGGTCTTCCTGCGCGGGCCAGAGAGGGCGTCGCCGTTCTCGGGGTTCGAGGAGGCTGAGCAGGATCAGCTCGAGGGTCGGGCAGGTGGTGAGTGCGTACCGTTCAGCCTCGTTCGCCCCAGGCGCGCGTCCGGGCGAAATCACCCCTGCTTGTCCTCGCCCTTCTGCTAAGCCTCCCCCGTGTACTTCCCCTCCCCCAGGACGGGCGCCTTCGCGCTCGCGGCCATGCTGCTCGCCACCGGAGCGTGCGGCGACGGCCCGTGCAAGAAGCACCTCGACAAGCTCGAGCGCTGTCATCGCCTGGCCGACACGCAGCTCTGCGAAGACGACGCCGACCGCTGTTACCTTGCCTGCTACGCAACACTCCAGTGCGACGAGTGGGCAGACATCGACGACGGCCGCTACCCGGCGGACTTGCTTCGCTGCTTCACCAAGTGCGTCGAGTATCTGACGTGCTCGGACGGCACCGAGATTCCAGCACGCTGGCAGTGCGACGGCGCGAACGACTGCGCCGACGGGTCCGACGAACGGGGTTGCATCTACCACACCTGCAAGAATGACCAGCGCGTGCGCGCGGACGCTCGCTGCAGCGGCTACGCCGAGTGCGCCGACGGCTCGGACGAGGAGGGCTGCCTGTGAAAGGGCTCCCTGCGCTGGTCGGGCTCACGCTACTCCTCGTCGCCTGCGGTGACGACGGCCGCGCTCCACTAGGCGCCTGCGACCGTCACGGTTGCAGCGAGGCATGCGTGTCACTCGCCGGAGGCGACTGCAACACGCTCGACCAGACGTGCCGTGAGCGCATCTTCGCGGCCGTACGCTGCGTCCACGGCGGAAGCGGCGAGCCACCGATCGTTCGCGTGCTCACCGAGGAGGAAGTACGCGCCGAAGCTGAGGCCAACGAAGACAACGATGTCGATGTCGATGCGGGCGCGGACGCTGGAGTGCCCGACGACGCCGCTGCCGATGCGGGAACCGACGCCGGAGCGCCGGACGACGAGATCGCGCGCGCGCAGACGTGGGACACAGCGTGGCGTCTCTTGGGTCTGCGCCTGCCCGTGACGGCCACGCAGGACGTGACCAGCTACGTCGGCGGCTACTACGAGCCGCGGGAGCAGCGCATCACTCTCGTCGACCGCGGCGAAGGCGGCGCGAGCGTTCGGGCGCAGCGCGTCCTCGCCCACGAGCTGCTGCACGCCCTTCAAGACCAGCAGGTGGGTCTGTCCGAGGTCGAGCGGCGCACCAGCCGAACGACCGACGCGCAACTCGCACGTGGGTGCCTGGTCGAGGGCGAGGCGGTGCTCTACGAAGACCTGGCGTGGAGTCTGCTTCGCGGGCTTTCGGTGGACCCTGCCTCGTGGGAGCTCGACTTGGCCGCGCGCCTCAAGTACGCGCGCGACACCGTCGCCGCCTCGGACGCGCCGTTCGATCAGCTGTGGCAGCTCCGCTACGCCGTGGGCGCACAATGGCTCGCAGACCTCTATCGACGCGAAGGAACGCACGCCGTTCAGGCCCTCTACGACGCGCCCCCGAGCACGACCGCCTATTGGATGCTCGGCGGCAACGAGGATGGGCCGCCGCTCAGCACCCCACT
>CAYNOM010001068.1:0-2420 GCA_964398415.1 uncultured Polyangiales bacterium
CTCGGCGTGGCACCGAGCAGCACTGCGCTGCGCCCAAGCAGGGTCAGCAGCGCACTCGATTCGTGGTCGAGCTCGCGAAGCGGCTCCTGGGTCGCGGCGCTCACCTCGGCCATGGCGACGAGCGCTGGCTCGGCTTCGCGTGCGAGGTCACCCGAAAGCGCGCGGTCCTCGCGAAACGGTGCAGCACGCTCGAACTCTTGTGCGAAGGCCTCGCGCATGACGTCGCTGCGCGAAAGCTCCCGTCGACGACCGGTCATGATCGCATTCCCTCTCGTCCGCCTACCCGCGCCCAGACATTGCCACCTGCAAACCCGCTCGGCAAAACCGTAACATCGAAGAACCATGAATGCGCCAACCCGCCACCCGTCGACCCCCACAGTGAGACACTCTCCATGGCTCGGACGAGCATGCCTATGCCTCGTCGTGCTCGCCCCCTTCGCCCTCGGCGCCGAAAGAGCCTGGGCGGCCCGACATGGCGTGCGGGTGCACTACACGAGCATCGCGCCCCAAGGGGGCCTCGAAGGCAATGCGTTTCTGCCCGTCGCACCAAGCGCCGTGCGCATCGAGCCGCACCCCGAAGTCGCGTGCCGGGCCTTCAGCCGCATCACGCTCACCGCACAGCTCCCACGCGGACCTCTACGCCGCCTGCTGGTCGCGGCGAGCGTGCCGCGAACAGGAGGCAAGAGCAGCCTCGCCGACGGAGGCTGCGGGCAGGCGGTGGTCGAAACCACACTCGAGGACAATACGGTGCTCCGTGGAGGCCAGGGCTTCGTCGAGATCACCCACATGCCGAGCGCAAGCCAGCCGACAATTGAAGGGCGATTTTCGCAAACAGCGACGCGCGAGGGCGTCCCCGTGACGCTCGACGGCACGTTCTCGGTAGCGGGCCCGCCAAACCACCCCGAATAGGCGTGTCACACCCGGGCGTGCCGGATTCTTCAGTGGTAAATCGGGAGCGCCATGCCAGCCACCATCCTCATCGTCGATGACGAGAAGAACATTCGCCGCACACTTCAGATGGTGCTGGGCGGTGCAGGCTTCGACAGCCTCGAAGCTGCGAGCGCCGAGGAGGGCCTCGCCCTGCTCGAGAGACGCGAGATCGACCTCGTGATCATGGACCTCAAGCTGCCCGGCATGAACGGGCTCGAAGCCCTGCAACACATCCGCAGCCGCGCCGAGTGGACCGCCCTGCCCGTGATCGTCATCTCTGGGCACGCCTCGGTGGCCGAAGCCGTGGAAGCCGTCCAGATGGGTGCCACCGACTTCTTCGAGAAGCCCCTCGACCGTGATCGCGTCCTCGTGAGCGTCGGCAACGCGCTCGCGACGCTCGAGCTGCAGCGCGAGGTGGAGCGACTGCGAGCAGACTCAGCGCAGCGCTACGAGATGATAGGCAACAGCGCCGTGATGCGGCAGCTCTACGCCGAGCTCGAGAAGGTCGCGCCCACCAAGGGCCGTGTGCTGATCACGGGCGAGAGCGGCACGGGCAAGGAGCTCATCGCGCGCGCCATCCATCGCCTGAGCCCGCGCAAGGATGCGCCCTTCGTGAAAGTGAACTGTGCCGCCATCCCGACCGAGCTCATCGAGAGCGAGTTGTTTGGCTACGAAAAGGGCGCCTTCACGGGCGCCGCGGGCCGCAAGAAAGGCCTGTTCGAACAGGCCAATGGCGGCACCCTGTTTCTCGACGAGATCGGCGACATGAGCCTCGACGCGCAGGCCAAGGTGCTGCGCGCACTGCAGAGCGGTGAGATCACACGCGTGGGCAGTGAGCAGACGGTCACCGTCGACGTGCGGGTTTTGGCCGCCACCAATCGCGATCTCGAGCTTGCCGTCAGCGAAGGCAAGTTCAGAGAAGATCTCTACTTCCGCCTGAGCGTCGTGCCGCTGCGTAGCCCTTCCCTACGCGAGCGCCGCGACGACATCAAGGCCCTCGCCCTCTCCTTCGCACGCGCCTTTGCAGCCGAGAACGGCCTGAAGGAAAAGCCGCTCGACCCCGAGGTACTGAACGCCCTCACGCTGCGCAGCTGGCCGGGCAACGTGCGCGAGCTGCGCAACGTCGTGGAGCGGATGGTCATTCTGAGTGGCGATCGCATCACGCTCGATGATCTGCCCGCCGAGGGCAGGCTGCGTGAGGCCACGACGCATGGCCAAGAGCCGCCCGCGCTCGAACGGGCGCAGCCACCCGCGTTGCCTGCCATGGACGCTCTGAACGGGCGGCGCATGACGCTGCGTGAGTTCCGCGACAAGGCGGAAGCAGACTACATCTTGGGCACGCTCAAAGAGTGCGACTGGAACATCTCGCGTGCGGCCGTGGTTCTCGGCGTCGAGCGCACGAACCTTCACAAGAAAATGCGCTCCCTCGGCATTCGCCGCGACGATCTGAGCCCAGAGGACAACGCCCTCGACTGAACGCTCGTCGCGCT
>CAYNOM010001069.1:0-2418 GCA_964398415.1 uncultured Polyangiales bacterium
GAGGCTCTTCAGGTAGCGTGTGCGAATCGGCCCGGCTGCCTCACGGATCGCGCGCACGTAGCCCTCGCGTGCCTCGGTGGCGTGAACGAAGAGCGGGCGTCCGTTCTTCCAGAGCTCGGGGAGCGTGTCGAAGGTGGACGCGAAACGCGCGGCGAAGCTGGCTTCGAGCGCGCTCGTCTCACGAATTTCGAGGAGCACCAGCGCATCGGAGGCGAGCAGTGTGGGCGTGCTGAGCACGTCGAACAGCCGGGGCCGGTCCGCAGGGGTGGCGGTGTCGTCGCGACTCGCGTACAACGTGCCGTCGATCTCGACGACGTCGATCTCGATCAGGTCTGCGCCACGCTGCACGGCGCGCTCGACTGCGGCACGCGCCGCATCACGCGTCAGAATCTGGCCGTCGGGACCCGCTGCGCAGTCGTGGCAGGCCAGCGCGGAGACGTGGCCCAAGGCGGTGCGCGGCAGGTTGCGCGAGACCCCGCGGTACAGCTCGGGGTAGGCCGAACCGTAGAACGTCACCGTGGTGACGAAGGCGGAGGATGGGCTACAGGCATCGTGCTCGTTGCAGGCGCTCACCTGCAGCGAGTGCTCGCCCGCCGAGAGGCTGCGCGTGAGGACGCTGTCGCTCACGTACTCGGGCGCACCGGCATCGAGGCGTACGCGGTAGCGGCTCGTGCCCGCGGGGCGCGAGAAGGTCCACGACACCTCGGCGTAGCCTGCGTCGCTTTCGCCCTCGATGCTCGGCGCCGCGGGAATGCTCAAGCACGCGCTCGGCTCGCCGCGGCAGCTGAAGTCGAGCTCGACCTGACACGCAGCCGAGCAGCCGTCGCCCGCGGAGCGCGCCGCGTCGTCACAGGCTTCGTCGCCCTCGATGCGACCGTTGCCACACTGGGCAGGGCCCGCCGCCCCATCGTCTTCAGCTTCGATCGGGCCTGGGTCATTCAGCGCGTCGGCATCTGCGGCGCTTCCTCCATCCGACACACCACCCTCCGCGCCGCCGCCATCCCCACGCGCGTCGCTCGTGATCAGGCGGCACTGATCACCGATGCGCTCTTTACCGGCCCCGCAGCTCGGGTCGGTGCACGAAGCGAGCCCTCCAACGAGGACCAGGGGCAGCGCGGTGAGGGCGAGGGACTTCATTGACAGGACACCGACTTCGCCGTGTTGGTCTGATAGCACTCACCGCTGACGACGGTGAATCCCCGCAACGTGTAGGTATCTGCGCAAACCTCTTGCCGGCCCACGGTGCACTCGAGCGACTTGCCGCACTCCCACGCCGCCGTGCACGGCTGGACGAACAGGGCTTCAGGGATGACGCTGTTCTTGCCGTCGCAGTTGTAGTCGTACTGGTTGCCGCCCGTGGTGCCGCCGTGGACGGGCGTCGCGCTGCGGAAGGTCGATCCGGGATAGGCGTTCTTGTCGCGCGGCCCGCAGTCATGGGTGGTGCTGCTACTGAGCCAGCGCGGCGTGCCGTTCGTGGTCTCCGGGCACTCAGCCGTCAGGCTGCTCGGCGCCTGGCACGCTTCCACGATGGCGGCTCCATTGTACGCGTACCCGTCGCCATCGCAGTCCGCGTAGAACTTGGTCTTCACGCCCTCGTCGATGCGGTCGTCGCAGTTGTTGTCGATGCCGTCGCACACTTCCTTGGCGCCCGGGTTGATCTTGGCATCCTCGGACTTGCAGTCGTCGCCCGGCTTCAGCGAGCTCGATAGGCGCCACACTGCTGCCGCGCCGTTGCAGCCGGTCGCCGCGGGGGGAGCCAGGTTCGGACAGCCCTTCATGGTCTTGGCTGCGGCGTGCTTGTAGCCGTCGCCATCACAGTCGGCAGCCCAGCTCGCGACTTGCAGCGCTTGCCCGAGGTTGTCGACGTCAATGCTGCCGTCGCAGTTGTTGTCGATGTAGTCGCACGCCTCGCTGGCGTTCGGATGGATGGCAGTCGCACGGGGGTCGCCCGGGTCGTCGTTGCAGTCGCCGCCGAGCAGGACGGCGCCCGCGGGCTGCTCGCACAAGGGCTCGGTGGCCTTGTCGCTCGACCCGAAGCCGTCGCCATCCTCGTCGAGGAAGTAGATCGTTCGCAGACCCTCGTCGCTGCCGTCCCTGCAGTTGTTGTCGATGCCGTCGCAGAGCTCGTCCTTGTTGGGGGCGCGCTTTTCGTCGCCGTCGTCACAGTCGACGTCGTCGCCCTCGGGCACGCGCTCGGTGAAGCCGCAGGCGCCATCTTCAGGCATCGGTTGCTCGCCGCGGCAGAACACCTTGCTGCCGCTCGCGCTCGCCGCGTAGCCGTCGCGATCGCAGTCGACGTAGTAGCTGACGCGGGCGTCGTCATCGCGCTCGCCGTTACAGTCGTTGTCCTTGTTGTCGCACAGCTCCTTGGCCCCCGGATGCACGCTGGGGTCGTCGTCGTCGCAGTCGCCGGCTTGG
>CAYNOM010001070.1:0-2417 GCA_964398415.1 uncultured Polyangiales bacterium
TCTCAGCGAAAACGAGTTGAAACCATGGCAGAAGCGGATGTGGTGCATCCCGAAGCTTGGACGCTCACCAGAATCAGGCCACGATCGCTCGCCAGAACCGGCCACCTCGCCATCCGTGATCGCGCGCACGTTCAGCGCGGCGATCGCCGCGGGGGCTGGGGCCCCGCTTGATACCCCCTCGGATCGTCACGGTGCTCGCCTGCGGGGTCGCCTCGAGGGAGCTCGAGCCGAGCGGACGACGAAGTGGCCCGGCGAGGGCGCTACCCACTCGCCGGGCCGGGGTCGCCCGTCGGTCGCTGTCGCGTCGCGGGAATCAGGTGGACGAGGGCCGTCGCAGCGAAGGGCCGTCGATCCGGAGCGTGGTGCACCGGTGCCGAAGGCGATCGAGCAGCGCGCCAACCATCTCCTTGCGTCCAAGGAAGCCGTACCAGTCGTCGTAGTCGAGGTTCGTCGTGATGATCGTCGACTTCCTGCCGTAGCGCTCCTCCATCAGCCGGAAGAACATGTTCGTCTGTTCGGGGCGTAGCGTCAGGTACGACATCTCGTCGATCAGCAGGACGTCGACCGTCTTGAGCTGGTTCAGCAGCTTCCGCGTCGACTTGTCGGCCAAGCTCGTGAACAGTTCGTCGAAGAGATCTTGCGCGGAGATGAACAGGCCGCGGAAGCCGTTCGCGAGTGCGCGGAGCAGCAGACCGATCGCGAGCCCGGTCTTGCCTACGCCGGTCGGCCCGATGAACACGACGTTCTCGGCCTTCGGCACGAAGTCGAGGTGGCCCAACTGGTGGATGACGGTAGCGTTCACGCCCGGCTGTTGGTCGAACGGGAACGTGTCGAGCGACCAGCGCTCGGGGACGCGCGACACCTCGACACGGTACTCGAAGCTCCGCTGACGCTGCCACGCGAGCTGTTCTCGCAGCAGCGCCGCCATCAGGTCGCGGTACGACGACTGGGAGCGCGTCGCGCGCTCGATCTCGCGCTCGAACACCTCACGCATCCGGTGCAGCCGCAGGCTCTTCAGGAGCTGGTCGATCTCGTCATCCCTCATCGTTGGCTCCAGGCAGGCGGAAGAAGTCGCCGGCGATGCGGCGAAGGACGATCCGCTCGATGCGGGTCAGGTCGAGCAGCCCGTACTCGAGCGCCTGGCGCACACCGGCGACCAACGGCTCGGTCGGGTACGCCAGGAACATCGCGTGCAGCTTCCGGATCGGACGCACGGCGCGCCCGCCGTGACGCTTCTTGAGCGCATCGACGAGCACACCGAGCTCGTCGGCCGTCGCGCGAAGCGGCGCCTCCTCGGGAAGCGGCGGCGCACAGGCGGCGGGCCCGCGACGCTTCTTGGTGTGCTCGGGCAGGGTGCGCGTCGCGTGCATCCCGTCCTCGATGCGCGCATGCTCGGCGACCGTGTTGCGCCGCACGACGATCCGGACCGTGGTGAGCGACGCGCGGACCTCTGCCGGGTGGTCGATCAGCGTGTCGGGCACCGAGTACCGGTTGGTCTGGTAGTGGACGTACCCCTGGAGGTCGACGGTTCGATGCACGAGGTCATAGACCTCGGGGATGTGCTCCGGAAGCGGGTTCAGCGCGGCGCGCTCGGCCTGGAACAGCGCGATGGGCGTGGTCTGCAGCCGACGCCGCGGCTTGTGGTCCAACCTCGCGCACCACGCGCGGAGTTGCGTGTTCAGATCGGCCAGATCCGCGAACGTCCTGCCCGGGTAGAAGTTGTTCTCGATGTAGTGGAAAGGGCGCTCGACCCGGGCTGAGCGGTTCTTGTCGCCGAGTTCGTGGGCCATCCATGCAAAGCCGAACCGCTCGGCGAACGCCTGCATCTCCGGCGCTGGAACCGCGTTGCGTCCGGTCCCGTGCGCCAGCACGACGCTCGTGTTGTCCACGACGCCGCGTGCTGCGCTCCCGCCGAAGTGCGGGAACGCCTCGGTCAGGAACGCCTTGGCGTAGAACCGGTTGAAACCCGGGTAGCACTGGGCATACAGCCGGAGCGAGTAGCACAGCACCAGCGAGGCGCAGTGCACCTGCCGAATCTTGCCGCCGATCAGGACGCGGTGGGGCGAGGTGTCGTGCTGCATCTCCTCGCCAGGGCCAAAGTGGTACTGCCCTGACCGTTTCTTTGGTTTCCCGCTGATGTGGTTCACGCGGCAGAAGCGGGTCAGGGTCGCGTAGGGGACGTCGACGCCCTCTTCGAACAGCTTCTCGTGCACCCGCACGAGGTTCTTCCGGCAATCTACGTACAGCGCCTGGATCCGATCGAGGTGGGGCTCGAGCCTCGATGGGCGCTCGAGCCTCGGCGACGTCGCCGCGCCGCTCTTCAGGATCGCGTCCACCGCGCTCCGGGAGATCCCGACGGACTTCGCGATCTCCCGTCGACTCGGGCAGGGGCTGCGCCGCGCGAGTCGCAGGACGGC
>CAYNOM010001071.1:0-2413 GCA_964398415.1 uncultured Polyangiales bacterium
CCACGCGCCGCGCCCGAGCTGCCGCAGATCACCGAGCCGCGCTGGCGCACGCGCCTTGCATGGAGTCTCGGCAGCATGGGAGTTGCAGCAGAGCTGGCCGCCCTCGGCACCTACGCGGGGCTCGTGCGTCGCGCGCGCGGTCTTTCCGATCGAGACCCCTTCGAGACGGGTTACTACAGCGCGTCCAACGATTACCTGCGGCTGCGCAACAGCGTCGCGCCGTTGGCTGTGGTGGGAGGGCTGTTGATGGCCCAGGGGCTTGCCATCTCACCCCGCGCGCCGGGCTGGGGCTCGCGCTGGCTGCGCTACGGAGCCTTGTCGGCCTCGGCGGCACTGCTCGTGACCGGCGCCGTGCTCTCGCTGCGCGATCCGGGCACCATTCGCGGTGACGTCGAGCGCCCGGGGCGACAGCTAGGGGCGATCCTCGTCTCGCTCGCACTGCCGCTGGGTACGTACGGGGTGGCGCACTGGCTCGCGGGTCGCACGCGCGCGGAGCGCTCGCCATGAAAGCGTGGTCGGCCATCGCCTGTGTCGTGCTCGTCGCGTGCTCGCAGACGCTCAATCCGTGCCCTGAGGGCAGCGAGGTCGCGTTCGATCTCGACCGCTGCGTGATGATCGCGCCTGTCGAGAAGCCCGACGCCGGAGACGGACCTGCGCCGCGCGATGGGGGCGATACCGAGATGGACGCGGGCGAGATGGACGCGGGCGCGACGGACGCGGGTGCGACGGACGCAGGCGTGACGGATGGGGGCGGCGACGGCACGACCGATGCCACTCCTGATAGCGCTGCTCCGGAGCCCGACGCCGAGGTCGAGCCTCCCGTGTGTAGCGAGCAGGATGTGACGGCGTGGCGCGCGTTCCACGAGCGCGAGGGCATCGTGGCCGATCTCACCGCCTGCTTTGCGCTCGGCTGCACCGCGCTCGAGTGCCCGGCTGCGGCATGTGTACGTGAGCGGGCCGGCGTGGCCGCCTGCGAGGCCTGCACGCAAGCCGAGGCCGAGTGCACCGTGAGCTACTGCGGCACGGCTTGCGGCACCAAGGGGCGCGACGAGTGGTGCCGCGCGTGCGTGTGCGAGGCCGGCTGCGTGCAGCGCTTCGACACGTGTGCGCGCGAGTCTCTCGACGTCTGTGCCGGCGTGTACGGACGCGATGGCGAAGCGTCCGAGCGAGGTCTCGACGGACCCCTCATGATCCGCGCGAAGACCGCCACGGGCCTTATCGACTTGGGCGCATTGGCCCCCGCTCCGAGCGAAGGGATGAGCTTTTCTCAGCGGCAGAGTTGGTCTGTGGGCTCCTGGCGCTTCATCGCGTTTCCCGTTGCCGACGCGCACTACGTGCTGCAGCACAAGAGCCGCTGCGGGGATGAGCCGTGCATCGCGCGCATCTCACCGTTCTTGCGCGACGCGACCTTCGGGCGGCCCGCATACCTCGACAACTGGTCGCGTGGTTGGGACACCATCGAACCGTTTCGAGTCGATGGGCAGACCTACCTCTTGCGCTACAAGTCTGGCGCAGAGCCCGTCGATCGCGAGCCGAAGGGCTATGCGCGCATCGACCGACTCGAGCTCGATGCGAGCGCCTCGACGCTACGGCTCGTGGGCGTGTACGAGTCGCAGTGGCACGCGCCGATTCAAGAGGCGTGGTCGAGCGTGCGAATGTTCGCGCTCGGAGGTCGGGTGCATCTGTTGCGCTACGGCACGGGGCGCGACGGCGCCCTCGAGCTGCTCGGCGTCAGCGTGGTGCAAGGTGGCGCCATCACGCTCAGCAGTGTCGCGGATGCGCTGTCGTGGTCGTCGGGGTGGGACCGCTTCGAGACCCTCGTCTCGGCGGGACGCACGTACCTCATCGCCTACAAGAGCGGCCTCATCCCCCTCAGCGACGAGCCGGCGGGCACCGTGCGCGTCATCCCGCTGTCGCGCGCGAACGACGACAACGTGAGCCTTCTGCCCACGGTCTTCGAGGCCAGCTGGCCCACGGGCCTGACTCACCTCATCGGCTATCGAAACGGCACGCACGACTACCTGTTTCGATACTCCACGGCGGATCTGCAAGCGAGCTTGATCCGCCTCGACGCGCCCGCGCTGTGGACGACCGACAGTCTCGGGAGCGTCGTGTACTCGAGCAGGTGGACGGCCTCGCCAGTCTTCGACGCGGTCGAAGTCGTCCATGATGGGAAGTGGTGATATGAAGCGTAAATCGATGGTGTTCCAATCGGTTCTGGCGGCTTCGCTGCTCGCCGCGGGCTGCTCGCGCTCTTCGAACCCCTGCGGTGCTGGCGCGGTGCTCGATCGTACGGGCGATCGCTGCATGCCACTCACAGCAGACAAGGCTCCGATAGGCGGAGACGCGGGCGTGGATGCGACGATCGCGCCGCCCGGTGTCGATGGCGACGTGGGCACGCCCAACACGCCGG
>CAYNOM010001072.1:0-2404 GCA_964398415.1 uncultured Polyangiales bacterium
CCTCGGGGCATGGGACCGCAGCTCAGCCTGTCGAACCTGACGCTTTTTTTGCGGGCCTAGGCTCTTTTGCATCAACCGCTGCCCTGGCGCTTCGCACCATAGGTTCAAACCCCGCGTCTGAGGAGGCACTCATGGCGGCCCTAGCCTTCGAGCGTGATGTACCCGTGCAGGATCCCGAAGAACATCCCACCGTCGTGATCGGCGCAGATCTGACGATCACTCACGCCAATGCCCAGGTGCACAGCCTGCTCGGTTACGCCCCCACGTCGCTGGTGGGATTGCCGGCCCAGCTCCTGTGGCCGGTCTCGCGCCGCGGCGAGCTCAAGAACGTGCGCGACGTGCTCGACGGCCAGACCGAACGACGCATTCGGAGCGCAGCACAACGCAATGACGGACACGTCATCGACGTGCGCCTGCTCATCGACCCGTGTCTCGATGCCCACGGCAAGGTGGTGGCGGTGACCCTCCGCTGGGAGCCCATTCCGCCTCGGGCGCCCGCGTCCCCACGCACCGCGACAGGGCGCCCCCCCTTCGCCTCCGTGGCCCCCGTCTCTGGCACCCGCAAGCTGCCTTCGACCCCGTCGCCCACCGTGCCCGCCCCTCGGGATCAACTCGTGGAGCAGCTCGAGAGCGCGGCTCAGCTCCTCGGCTGGCTCGACGCTGAGCTCGCGAGCACCACGGGCGACGGCTCCCTGCGCGAGAGCGCACGCCTACGTGCGGTGCTCGGCGAAGCGAAAGACGCCGTCAAGCAGTGTGTGGACGGGCTCTGGAAGCTACCCTGACTCAGGGAAAGGGCAGACCGCCGTCGCCATCGAAGCCGGGAATGTCAAAGCCCGGAATCGCCGCATCGAGGTCGAAGCCAGGAATGCCGGCTCCCGAACCGCCCCCGAGGCCGGGAATCATGGTGCTCGCGCCGGTGGTGGTGTCGGGCGGCTCGGATGCGCTGCCTGCGTCGGAAGCCTCGACGTCGTCGTCCATCTCCGCGGCGGGCGATGGTGCACTCGGCATGCTGCCGCCACCGCCCGTGCTCGGCCCGGGGCGCTCTTCGCCCGGCTTTTCGTCGCCTGTGCCGACGGGCGACCTATCCTGCGACGTACCGCCACCGACGGCATCCTCAGCGGGGCCATCGAGGTTCGCGTCGTCGCGCGCGCAGCCAGTGCACGCCACGATCGCGAACAGACAAGAGCCTATCCAAAGCCGCTTCATGAGCGAGCCTCTCCGAAGCGCTCCACCTCGCGCTCTTCGTCGCCAAACAGCGTGTTCAGCACCTGCATGCGCTTGAAGTACAGGCCGATGTCGTGCTCGTCGGTGCAGCCGACGCCGCCATGCAGCTGGATCGCCTGGCGTGTCACGAGCTTTCCCCCGACAGAGAGCTGGTACTTGGCCGCGCTGACGGCGCGCGCCCGCTCGCTCGCATCGCTCGAGTCGACGCGCACCATGCTGTCGAAGTTGATCGAGCGGAGCAGCTCCACCTCGATGAACATGTCGACCGCGCGGTGCTGTAGTGCCTGAAAGCTGCCGATCTTGACGTCGAACTGCTCGCGGGTGTTGAGGTACTCGACGGTCATGTCGAGCACGCGCTGGGTGAGGCCCACCCCCTCGGCCACGGCCGCAGCGGCACCATAGTCGGAAATCCAAGAGATCAAGCTCGCCGCGGGCATGGCCGTGAGGCGCTGCGCAGCTGGCACCGAAACGCCCTCGAGCACGAGGTGCGCGGCGCGACGCCCGTCGAAGGTGTAGAGCGGCGTGGTGGAGAGCCCCTTCGCGGCGCGCTCGACGACGAATAGGGCAGGCTCGCCCTCGAGCATCGCGCTCACGACTACGCAATCGGCGGCATGCCCGTTGAGCACCCACACCTTCTCGCCCGAGAGCACGTAGGCGTCGCCCTCTCGTTTGGCGCTGGCCTTGATGCGCGTCACGTCGAAGCGCGAGTCTCGCTCGGCGTAGGCGAAAGCAAGGGACGTCTCGCCCGCGATCATCGGCGACAGGAAGCGCTCTTTCTGCTCGGCGCTGCCTCCCTTGTCGAGAGCCATGCCCGCGAGCACCACGGACGCGACGAAGGGCTCGGGCAAGAGCGTCTTGCCGAACTGCTCGAGCAAGAGCGCCACGTCCACGAAGCTGCCACCGAAGCCACCCGCCTCCTCGGAGAAGGCGGCGCCGAGCCAACCGAGCTCGGCCATCTCTTTCCATACGCGCTTCTCATAGCCGAGCGCGTCGTCACGCAACTTGCGCGCGCGCGACACCGGGCTTGCCTTGTTGACGAAATCGGCTGCCGTCTTCGCGAGCAGCTGTTGATCCTGCGAAAGCTCGAAATCCATGGCTCGCTCCTGTCAGCTCGGAAGACCGAGAATGGCCTTGGCGATGATGTTGCGCTGGATCTCGTTCGACCCGCCGTAGATGGTGA
>CAYNOM010001073.1:0-2396 GCA_964398415.1 uncultured Polyangiales bacterium
GTCGACACCACGTCCCGCGTGAGCGTCAGGGCACCGCCCGCCGGGCGGAAGTCGTAGGTGTGGTTGAGCGCAGGAAGCGAGGCACCCGCGATGCTGCCGCTCATCTGAATGCTCAGGCGGTGCGTGGCAGTCGCGTCGTAACCCACGAGCCCACCACCGGGCAGCGTGGCCGTCGCCACGTCGGTGTTGAACGTGTAGGTGTAGCGACCATCGCCGTGATCGGCGAGGGTGCCGTTGCGCTCGGATGTTGGATTGCCGGAGCTCGAGTAAATGTAGGACACCCAATGATTGGGGTTGCCCGCCGTACCCGCGACGAGCTTGTTCAGCATGAAGCGCAGGGTGCTCGCGTTGGTGCCGTCGGCCTTGAGACCGACCGCTCCGCGACCGGCGCCATCCTTCACCACGAACTCGACCACCGGCGGGCTCGCGATGGTGATGCTCGAGATTTCGATCATGAGCTGCTTTGGCATCTCCGCGGCGAGGCTGAACGACGCTGCGCCGGGTGCGCCATCGAGGATGGTCACGCTGGTACCGTCGGTACAGGCGATCGTCTTCGAGCCATCGGTGTTGTCGGTCACCGTGCAGGATGTGCCGGCATCGCCTGCATCACCCTTCGCGCCGGGCGCCCCGTTCGCGATCGTGGCGCTGGTGCCGTCGCTGCAGCTCACCGTGCGCGAGCCGTCGGTGTTGTCGACCACGGTGCACGAAGCTCCGTTGTCGCCCGCCTCACCTGGCTCGCCTGGATCGCCCTTGAGGCCAGGCTGGCCCGGCTCACCTGGATCACCCTTCGCGCCGTCGTCGGCGCAGGCGCCCAAGACAAGCAACCCGCTGCCCAGCAGCGCAGCCATGATCGATCTCGTTTTGCGTGTTCGCTGCATTGCGTACCTTCCTGGCTCGGCGGCGCGCAGCCGCCCGCAAACGCCTTTTCGCGCTCCCCCGAGGCGTAAAGCGGCGTCATCTTCAATCACCGACGAGCTGATGGCAAGGAACTTTCCTTAGACATTCTCTGGACTTCACTGCACAGCACGCGACCGCCACGGCTCGACGCGCCCTGGTTACAGGCCGCCTGAAGTCGGATGTCCTAAATCGCGGAGTCAACGTAGCCCCGCCGCGCGATGCGAAAGGGACCGCGAGCGACAAATCCACCTGGGCCGCGCATTTCGGTCGTAGCCGCGCGCACCGCGAAGCCGGCACGAACGCACAACCATACCTAAGCGGGCGCTCAGGAATCAGACCTTACTATCCATTGAATTTGGCTCACCGTGCTTGCAGCTAGCTCGTGTGTGCTGGGACCGGTAATGTCCGCGTCTAGAGCTCGCAACCGAGCGTGGGGGCCCCATGAGCGCGCTAACCGGGCGTCGACCGTCCTACGACCATCGCCATCGCATCGCCTCGCGTGATGGTTGGCCACTCGCGGTTTACGAATACGTGCCTCGCGGTGCGCGTACGAGCCCCGTGCCCATCCTATGCGTGCACGGCCTCACCTGCCGCTACGCGATCTACGACGCCGGCAACGGCTTCGGCCTCGCCCCCTACCTCGCCTCCCGCGGCTTTCACGTGTTCGCGCTCGACCTACGGGGTCGGGGGCTTTCGGCACCGCGCCATCCGCTCACACGCACGGCCGTGTTTCTGCGACGCGGCTGGACCCTCGGGGACTTCCTGGGAAAGGACCTGCCCTGCGTCATGGACTTCGCGCTCGCGCGTGGGGGCGCCACGCAGCTCGATCTCGTGGGCCACTCCATGGGCGGCATGCTGTGCCTCGAGCTTCTCGCACGCACCGACGACGCGCGAGTGAGGCGGCTCGTGACGCTGGGCTCGGGTGACGCGCCCGCCATGCTCTTGCCCCTTACCGCGGCGCAGAAGCAGCGCGAACGCCCGCAGAAGAAGGCCAACGTGGGCTTGTGGATGGCCCCCTTTGCCCTGTCTACGCGTTATGCACCGGTGCACTGGGGTGCAAAGCTCTTCGCCCTTACTTTGCCACTCTTGCCGACCAAGCTGCGCGGCGTGGCGCTCGAGCCTGCGCTCGACACCCTGCTCAATCCCAACAACATCGACGAAGACGTGCTCCGCACGTTTCTGTGGCGCTCCCTGTCGGGCATCTCGGCCAAGAAGTTCTGGTCCTTCGGCAAACTCTATCGGCGCTTCGCAACGCAGGGCGTTTTGTCTGATCGCCACCGTCATCCCACCCTGCTCTTCGCGGGTGCCCGCGATGGGCTCGTCCCGCCGAGCAAGGTGTACGAAACCGCCTCCCGCGCCCGCCACCCCGAGTCGCGCGTGATCGAGCTTTCGCAAGAGCACGGATACAGCGCCGACTACGGCCACGTCGACCTGTTGCTCGGGCGAAACGCCGAGCGCGAGGTCTTTCCGCTGATCGAGCGCTTCTTCTGCGAGCAGGA
>CAYNOM010001074.1:0-2048 GCA_964398415.1 uncultured Polyangiales bacterium
GAAACGCCGAGCGCGAGGTCTTTCCGCTGATCGAGCGCTTCTTCTGCGAGCAGGAGCGGGCCGAGCGCGCGGCGTGAGGGCGGCGAAAGCTCTTGCTACAGCGCGCGGCGGATCTGCTACGCATGCCCCCATGCCGAAGCTCGTCTCCGAAGCCCTCGCGGCCTTCATCGAACTCGAGGAGGCGCAGGACTTGTGGTCGCTCGAGCTGTTCGGAAAGCGCTACTACCACGCGATCCGAGCCGAGACGTTCGATGCCGTCGCGGGCGGACTCGGCCTGCTCGACGCTCGCCACCAGCGCCGCCCCTACCGCTACTTACGCTCCCTCGCAGAGCAACCAAGGCGGCTTTCGCCCATCATCCGCGGCTACGCATGGCGAGCCCTGCCGAAGACGGATCTGCTCGTCGTCAACCACCCGCGGCACCAACTCCTCGACGGAGTCTGGCAGTGCCCCTATACAGCGCCGCTCCTTCGAGGCTACCCCGGTTCGTTCGTCGTCCTCGAGCGCTCCGACAAGGGCCATCATTGGCAACCCGCAGAGATGCGTGGGCTTCATTATCTCGACGGGGCCTGCGCGGTCGCGAATGCGGCCTTCGTGATCCAGCAAGGAGCACAACAACGCCTGCACGAGAGCCGCATCAGAGCCCATGCGAAGTCGATCACGAGCGCGCTGTCGCAGGGCCTCGGCCTCGACGTGGCCCACGAAAGCGTGGCACGCCTCATCCGTCGGGAGCTTCGACATCTGACGGCCTACACAACCATGTACGAGCGTCTTCTCGATCAAGCACAGCCACGCGCCGTGCTGTGCGTCGTCCACTACAGCGCGCGCTGTATCCCGCTGACGCTCGCCGCTCGCCGGCGGGGGATCCCCGTCATCGAGGTACAACACGGAACCATTGGCGCTGGACATGCGGCCTACAACGTCGCGAAGGGGCGCACGCCCACAGCCTTCCCCGACTACCTTCTGACCTTTGGCGACTACTGGCGCGAAACGACCAAGGGCCTGCCCTTGAGCGCCGAGCAGGCCCCCGCCATCGGATACGCCTGGCTCGAGATGCTGCGAGAGCGGGCCCTCAGTCAGGCCTCGAGGACCCGCCGCACCGAGAAGAAGGTCTTGTTCGTCTCACAGAGCGCCATTGGCAGCGCCTTGAGCCGCGTGGCCGCCGAGCTAGCGCCCCTGGCATCGACTCACGGCTACGTGGTCGAGTACAAGCTGCACCCCGGCGAAACGAGCGGCTGGCGCGAGCGCATGCCCTGGCTCGTGCGAGACGACATCCGCGTCATCGACACGCAGACGAGCATCTACCATCACTTCGCAGAGGCATCCGTGCAGGTCGGCGTCTACTCCACCGCGCTCTACGAAGGGCTCGCATTCGGTCTGCCAACCGTGATCATGGCGTTGCCGGGCTGGGACAACCTCGCTCCCCTCGTCGATGCGGGGGCGGCGAGGGTTGCGGTCGACGCGCGAGAGCTCTGGGCGCTGCTCCAAGATGCAGCGCCACAAGCTCCATCCGAGCTGCTCGAACGCGTCTTTCGCCCGCGCGCCGTGCACAACTTCGGCAAGTTCATCTCGCAGTTGCAGACGTCCCATGGGCGCTAGGCTCCTTCGCCGCGGGAGAGAGGGCCGCTGATGGTCAAGTCGCTGCAGCGTCAGCTGTTCGGTCACGGCCTGATCTACGCCATGTCGCGGGTCCTCAACCAGGGCGCAGGCCTTCTGCTCCTGCCGCTCTACGCCCACCTGATAGGTCCCGACGGCTTCGGGGCACTCGAGCTCTTGACGACGGTGCGCATGCTGCTGTCGTTCGTGTTTCTCCAAGGACTGTCGGCCTCCTACTTTCGCTTGGGTTTCGAGAGCCACGCCGTCGACCGGCGCGCGCTGAGCACGACGCTCGTCTGGTATCTCGGTGCAACCGGGCTCAGTGGCGTCGTGGTGCTCTCACTCTCGTCTCCTTGGTGGGCCCCCTGGATCATGCCTGGCGTCCCTTACTGGCCACTCGGCTTTCTTAACGTCTTCTCAGCGGATGGGTATGGCCATTCGCTGTTGTGGGAAA
>CAYNOM010001074.1:2061-2394 GCA_964398415.1 uncultured Polyangiales bacterium
TGCAGGCAGAGCAGCGGTCCCTCACGTTCGCAGTGTTCGCCCTGGCTCGCGCGGTGTTGACGCTGCTCTCGATCGCTTTTGCCGTCGCAGTGCTGGGACGGGGCGTGCGCGGCAAACTCGAGGCCGAGACCCTGGTGCTCGTGCTCATCGCGATCGTGTCCACCATCGGCATGGCTCCGAGCACGCTCAAGCACGCCTCGCCCGACGTGCTCCGCAAGTCCCTCGCCTACGGCTTGCCCTTGGTTCCCCACTCACTCGCCGGCATCGCCAACAACATGGCTGACCGTGTGATCCTCAACGCCATGGTCGACGTGCGAGCCGTGGGCATCTACT
>CAYNOM010001075.1:0-2392 GCA_964398415.1 uncultured Polyangiales bacterium
TGCGCAGCTGGTTGATGAACATCACGGTCACCGACGACTTGTGCGCCACGGGGGTGATCTTGCGCAGGGCTTGGCTCATCAGTCGCGCCTGCATGCCCATCTGAGGGTCTCCCATGTCGCCCTCGATCTCGCTCTTCGGCACGAGCGCCGCCACCGAGTCGATGACGATGAGATCGACGGCGCCGGAGCGAATCAGGGTGTCGACGATCTCGAGGGCCTGCTCGCCGGTGTCGGGCTGGCTGATCAAGAGCGTCTCGGGCTGGACGCCGAGGCTCTTCGCGTAGTTGACGTCGAGGGCATGCTCGGCATCGATGAACGCTGCCACACCCCCCAGCTTCTGGCACTCGGCGATGGCATGCAGCGTGAGGGTGGTCTTGCCGCTCGACTCGGGGCCGAAGATCTCCACGACACGCCCGCGCGGGTAGCCGCCGATGCCGAGGGCCTTGGCGAGCGAGGGTGAGCCGCAGGGGATGGTCGCCACGTCGGGCGCGACCTCCTGGCCGAGCGGCATGATGGTGTTCTTGCCGTACAGCTTGTCGATGGCACAGATCGCGGCTTTGACGGCTTTCAGTTTCTCTTGGATGCTCATGTTCTCTTCTCCTTGCGCGACGAGATGACGCGCGACGTTTTCATGCAAAGGCACGGTGTGCGTTGCTGCTGCGAGCGCGGTCGAGGAGGCGGTACTGCACGGCTTCGCTCACATGCTCGACTTCGATGCGATCGTGCTCGGCCAGATCGGCGATGGTGCGCGAGACCTTCAGCGCCTTGACGTAGGCGCGTACGGAGAGGCCTAGGGCATCGATGGCGCTGTCGAGCAGGGCGAGCGCGTCGGACGTCGCGGTGTGGGCCACGTCCTCGAGCGACTCGAAGACGCCCCGCGCCCGCGCCCGTGATCGCGCTGCCTCGACGCGTCGTCGCACGTCTGAGCTCGACTCTCCGCGTTCGCCCTCGCGCAGCATTCGTGCCTCCACGGGCTTGAGCGCGATGTGAATGTCGAAGCGATCGAGCAGCGGCCCCGAGATGCGCGCGCGATAGCGCTCGACGCGATCGGTGCTGCACGTGCATACACGGCGCGCTTCGCCCTCGTAGCCACACGGACACGGGTTCATCGCTGCGACGACGAGCGGGCCTGCAGGCCACACCACGCGTTCATGGGCGCGCACCACGACGGCCTTGCCCGACTCCATGGTGGGTCTGAGCGCCTCGAGTGTGCTGCGCGCAAACTCCGGCAGCTCGTCGAGAAACAGCACGCCGCCGTGGGCCAGCGTGACCTCGCCCGCGCGGATGGGTGTCCCGCCCCCGATCAGGGCGGCCTGACTCGCACCGTGGTGCGGTGAACGAAACGGACGCCTCACCGCCGACAGACGCGCGGGGGGACAAGCGCCCGCTGCACTGGCGATGGTGGCGATCTCCAGCGCTTCGGCGTCGGTGGGGGCGGGCAGGATGGAGCCGAGTCGCCTTGCCAACATGGTCTTGCCTGTGCCTGGAGGCCCAAGCATGAGCAGGTTGTGGGAGCCTGCGGCGGAAACCTCGAGCGCGCGCTTGGCTGCATGTTGACCGCGCACTTCGCTGAGGTCGGGCTCGAAGGGGTCGAAGACGTCGTCCTCGCGCACCTGGGCACGCGGTAAGTCGCTCACACCGGAGAGATATTCGACGACGTCGCGCAGGTTTTCTGCGCAGCGCACGTCGAGATCGGGCACCAGGGCTGCTTCGTGGGCATTGCCACGCGGCACGACCGCACTGCGAAAGCCGCGCTGACGGGCCGCCCTGAGATGCGACAGCATGCCGCGCACCGGGCGTAGCTCCCCGCTCAAGGACAGCTCCCCCAGAGCCAAGATCTCCATCAGGCGCGTGGGGATGGCTGCCCCGGCCGCGCAAAGCAGCGCGAGCGCGATGGGCAGATCGAGTGCCGAGCCGCCCTTACGCACGTCAGCGGGCGCGAGGTTCAGCACCACGTGCTTGCTGGGGAGGGTCAGCCCCGAGCTCTCGAGCGCCGACTGAACGCGTACGCGGCTCTCGCGCACGGCGAGCTCGGGAAGGCCCACGATATCGACGCCGGGCAGGCCCCGACCGAAGAAGGCCTGCACTTCGACGGGGATGGATTCGAGTCCGATCAGGGACGCTGCGTGAACGGTAGCCAGCATGGGCGGCACCATTGCAGGCGCCGTTCCAGCCCTTCGGCACGTGATATCAAGGAGTTAGCGGTCCGCTTCTGGCGCTTTCGCCGCCAGCCCCTGGCGGACCGCCAGGCGCACCGCTTCTCCGTGCGCGGGCGAAGACGGAAAGCAAAACGGCTGAGCTTCTGCCCAGCCGTCGTCATGCCGCGTTGGCGAGGTGCGTCACTCGGCCGGGCAGGTCGGGTTCACGCAGAAGCCGAGCGGGCCGTCGATGC
>CAYNOM010001076.1:0-611 GCA_964398415.1 uncultured Polyangiales bacterium
CATAGCCACCCTGCCGTTCGATTCGCCACCACTCTGACAACTCAAAGGCATTGTCCCCGTCTGCTTCGACGCGCCGCCGGCAGCGATCACACGTGATGGCTACGATCTCTTGATCCGTTCGGCGGATTCTCTTGGTTTCGATTGTCATTCCGAATTCCAACTTGCCCACATGTTCGCCGGCTGGGCGATCGGGGTCATTTCGCTCCCTCAACAGGGGGCATTTCCGTCGTACGACACAGCTCCGTCGTACGACATAGTCTCAGGGCTCCACTGCGGTTGTGCACGGTGAAGTTCGCGGTCATCGGCCCGGCGCGCGCTTGAGTAGGTGAGGCAGATTGACTGCACGATGCATGTGTCAGCCATGTGTTCCTTGAACAGCGGAAGGGCCGCGGGCCCGAGAGCTGCCCGCGCCCGCCAGCCAACCACGATGCTTTTTCGGTGCCTCAGTCAGTACAGCTCGTCCATCGGGTCACCCATGGCCTCCGCGGGCTCATCCGGATCGTCGGGCCACGTGCCATGGCAGCGCGGATCACCGCGGCGGGCCAGGTCACGATCACCGTCGTAGAAATCGATGCTGCGCACGATAGCCAGGACAGGTGGCACCTTGGGCA
>CAYNOM010001076.1:621-2391 GCA_964398415.1 uncultured Polyangiales bacterium
TGCGCGCCGTAGAGCATGGCGGTGACGCTGTGGCCGCCCTGGGGCCACTCGGAGGTGAGCTGCCGCAGGAACGGGACAAGGCGTACAAACCCCTGACTTCATGCCCGAGCAGCCTGGATTCGACGGTGTGGGACTCGTGCTCGTAGGCCCAGATTTTCCCCACGTCGTGGAACAGCGCGGCGACGATCCCGAGGTCACGCTGGACCCGGTCGACATGCACTGCACGCTGAGCCGCCTCAGCCATCGAGACACTGTGCGTGGCCAGCCCTCCGGCCCGGTCATGGTGGCGCTTCAACGACCCGCGTCCAGTCCAGTAGTACAGGAACACGTCAGGCAGTGAAAACACGCGACTCACAAAGCGCCTAAGCGCTGCGTTACCGATGGCGGAGTGCAAGGCTCGAAAACGAGCCACTACACCGGGAACGGGGCACGCATCTTCCTGCACACAATCGAGCGGGCACACCGCCCCGTCCGGGACGAACGCTACAAGCTCGCGGTTCGCTTCGTCTGTGTCTGGGCCATATCCATAGGAGACAAAGGCGCGACCGGCGACCATGCGGAGGCCGTGTTCGAGCTCCATGGGAAGGAGCTGGTCCGTTTGGAAGATCATGCGCTGTGACGAAGTATGGATCTCAACACCGATTTCCTCATTGAACTCGTCCGTCTGTGTCCCGCGGACGAGCACGGATTCGAGCATTACGGTGAGCTGGTTCTTTCGAAGATTCACGGGGTGTTCTCCTTGTGATTGAGTTCCTTCGCCAGTTCGGCGAGCAGGCTTGCTTTGGTGGCTGGGTCGAGTGCGCTTAGCAACGCGGCGGTAACCGACTGGTCTGCCTGCTGCTGGGGCTGGGTGGTTTTGCCGTGGGTGCTCAGCAGCCCGGCAAATGCGCGACCGTCGTTGCGGGTGAGGTTTGGCACGTAGCGCGAATAGGTGCGGAAGAGCATCTCGGTCGTGGTGTGCCCGAGCATGCGAGCGATCCACTCCGGGTTTTCGCCAGCAGCGAGCATCAGCGTCGCTGCCGTGTGCCGCATCTGATAAGGCCGCCGACGTTTCAGACCCAGGTTGCGAAGCAGCGGATACCAGACGCGGTTGGCAAAATTCACCTCGTCGAGGGGCCCGCCGCGCGGGCCGGGGAAGACGCACTCGATCGAAGGCCTGGCCTGGGCCTTCTGCATCTCAATCGCCGCGCGGACCTGCGGCACCATGGGGATGACGCGGTTCGATGCATCGGTCTTGGTCTCGCCGTCGCCACCGCGCCCAACGGTCCGGTGAACATGGATGGTGCCGGCGACCAGATCGATGTCATCCCACTGCAGGCCGTTGACTTCGCCCGTGCGCAGTCCGGTAAGCATGCGCACGGTGAGATAGGGCCGGTAGTCAGGCCGCACTTTCTCGATGACGCGATTAACCTCGTCGAGCGAGAACGGCTGGATCTCCGGCCGGCGCTGCTTGAGGGCCTTGATCCCGCGTGCGGGTGAGTTCAGCCCGAAGCGATCGCAGCCCTCTTCAATGATGGACTTGGTAATGCGCATCAACTTGTTGATGCGGTCGGGCCCGATCGTGGAAGCCAGGCGTCCGCGCCGCTTGGCCAGATCAGCCCGGAACGCCAGCAGGTCAGCGCGAGTGATGGCGTCGAGCCGCTGCGTGCCGAACGCCGGCAGGACGAACTTGTCCAACGTCTCGCGCATAGCGTCGCGATAGCGATTGCGCCAGCGCGGCTCGTTCTCCGAGAACCACAGCGCAGCAAACTCGCTGAACTGGGGGCAGCC
>CAYNOM010001077.1:0-2375 GCA_964398415.1 uncultured Polyangiales bacterium
GGTGTTGTACGCTGCCCCGGTGCCGTCTTCGAGATGCCGTGCGCGCCCGTTCGTCTTGATCGCCATCGTCATCGCCCTCGCGCTCGCCGCGTGCGCACGGCCCCTGCCGGTGCCCGCGGTGCCGCGTCCGGCGGTGCAGGAGCGCGTCGATCCGGTGCCAGAGCTGCCCGCGTCGACGCTCTCGTTCGGCCTCTCGGTCGACCTTTCGCTGCTCGAGCCAGCGTTCGTCGACGTGCTCAACACCGAGCTGCCCTTGCGCCAGACCGACTGGACGCGGGTCACGGCGGCGGGCGCAAACCCCGAGGTCGAGACGCACATGCAGGCGCGCGTCGAGGCGGCCAAGCTGTCGGTCGAGAAGGGCGCCTTGCGCGTCGCCGCCACGGTCGCCTATTGGGGCAAGGCGCGCGCCCAGGTGAGAACGCCCTTCGGCAAGGCCTGGCTCACCCGCGGGACCGATTGGGGCACCGAGCGTCAGCCCGGCCGCGCGCACCTCGAGATCGAGCTCACGCCCCAGCTCGACGCGGCGCTGAGGCTCAGCGCGAAGAGCCGACTCACCGGGCTTCGCTTCGAGGCGCCCGCCGGAGGTCCGCTGTGTGGTCGCGTGGTGATCGAGGTGTGCGTGTCGCGCGAGCAGGCCGCGAAAGAAGTGCATGCGCAGCTCGAGCGTGCGGTGCGCGCGTCCGCGCCGAGCCTCTTGCGCGAGATCGATCGACGTCTCGTGCGCGAGGTCGACGTGGCGGGGGTGGTGAGGATGGGCCTCAGCTCCCTCGAGCGCCCGAGTCATGGCTTCGACGGGCAGCCTCTCACGTTCGAGATCGAGCGCGTGTCCATCGGCGCCCTGGCCGGACGTGGAAAGAAGGCCCAGGTGCCGGTGCAGCTCGTGTTTCGCCCGCGCGTGGGCGGGCCTGCGCAGCTTGCGACGCGACCCGTGCTGCAGGGCTCGACGTCGCTCACGTTGGCCTCGGCGCTGACCTTCGACACGAAGTTGTCCTTTGCGCAGCTCGCGCGGGTGTGTGCGACGCCGCGGCCTGGCGAGGTGGCGCTTCCGACGCCGATCGAAGCGGTCACGATCCTCGGCACGAGCCCGGATTCGGATGCCCTGTTGCTCGAGCTCTCCGTTCGGCGCAACGAGGGTTCACACGCGCTCTACGTCGTGGGGACGCCCAGTATCGACGGATCAGCCCTGAGCCTGAAGCAAGCTCAGCTCACGCATGGGTCGCGTGCGGCGGCCAGAGCACTCCGGCTCGATGAGCGTGATCTCGCAGCGTTCGTGCAGCGTCGCTGTGCGGTCGATCTGTCGCGTCTCGCGCGCGAGCACCTGGACGTCATCGAGCAGAAGCTTGCAGCCCCGCTCGTGTTGTTCTCTACGCCGCGGCTCAGCTTTCGCGTGCCGCCCACCGTCGAGGTGCCGCGTTTCGAGGCTAACGCTCTCGTGCTGCGTGTGTCGGGTGCGGTGCACGTGGCGACGCACTGAGCACTAAGCCCACTGCGCGCGGAGCACGGCCGTGAGGTCATCGCTCTCGCGCGGCAAGAAGCGGACGAAGGCGCGGCGACAGAACAGGGTGAGCATGCCTTCGACGACGCCGGGCATCGAGCCGCGCACGTACCGCTTGTTGGCGAGTGGCCAGCCCGCGATTTCGATCACCGCGTCCTTGTGGCCTGATTGATAGACGCACACGCCACCGCCGTCGAAGATCTTCTCCCACAGCCGGTTGAACTGGCTCATGGCACTCCAGGGCGTGACGCCGCTCTGCTTTGCGAGCTTGACGACCGTGGCGAGCATGGAGCCGTGGACGCGCTCGGAGACCTCGCGGCCGATGGTGACGAGCTCTACCGAGGTCAGGCCCAGGTGGTCGCAGGCATCGTAGTGGGCGAGGGCGACCTCGATCGGCGCCCACTGGCCTGCCACGGTTTCGAGGATGATCTCGTAGTAGCGCGGGTCGAGTGCCGCCCGATACCGCTCCATCAGGTTGCGCTTGCGGATCGCTGCGAGGGACGACGCGAGCCAGGTGGTTCGAAACTGCGTCGCCGTAGCAAGGCGCTGCCTGGGGACGGGGAAGTCGAGGAAGACGGTCGTCCCTGGCGTACGACGGGGATCCGCGTCGTTGCGGTGTCCGCCGAGGGGCTGCTCCACGTCGTCCATGAAGAAATTGTCTCGTAGTTTCTGCCGTTCGTCAGCCGCAACGCACTTTTCGTGCTGGGCGGGCCACAAAAGTGGGCCGGAATTCGTGCCTTAGGCGTCCCATCGGTGGGTTAGCTGCTGCTGCGCGCCTCGCCCGCACCCGGCCGCGTGCGTGCGTGGAACAACCACAAGAGCGCCACGGCGAAGGCCAACGTGACGAGCTCGCCGTTCGCGACGCTCAGCTTCGGGCCGC
>CAYNOM010001078.1:0-2374 GCA_964398415.1 uncultured Polyangiales bacterium
CGGCAGGTGGATTTCCGCAACGTGATCCTGATCCTGACCACCAACGCGGGCGCCCAGGAAATGAGCCAGAAGACGCTCGGCTTCGGCGCCGAAGACAACGGGCCGGACGCTTCTCGCGCCAAGCGCGCCGTCGAGCGCACCTTCACCCCCGAGTTCAGAAATCGCCTCGATGGTTGGGTGCTGTTCTCCGGACTGTCGCGCGACGTGATCCTGAAGGTGGTCGACAAGGAAGTAGGCCTTCTGCAGAAGACGCTCGAGGAAAAGAAGATCGAGATCGAGCTGACCGAGGCCGCACGCGAGTGGCTCGCCGACAACGGCTACAAACCCGAGTTCGGCGCGCGCCCCATGGCGAGGCTCGTCGAGACCGCGATCAAGCGTCCCTTGGCCGAAGCCCTGTTGTTCGAAGAGGTGGGCGAGGGAGCCAAGGTGAAGGTCGACCGCGGCGGGGACGGGCTCTCCTTGACGTTCGCTTAGCGCACCGATGCCCATCTACATGCTGACGGACGAGCTTCGCTTTCCCCCCCCGGAGGGCTCGTCCGCCGAGGGCATCGTCGCCATCGGCGGCGACTTCCGTCCCGAACGCCTGTTGCTCGGCTACGCCCAGGGCATCTTCCCGTGGCCGAGCGAAGGCCTGCCGCTTCTGTGGTTCTCGCCCGATCCACGCTTCGCGCTCGAGCCCCAACACGCACATCTGCCGCGCTCGCTACGCAAGACCCTGCGCAAGCGGAGCTACGACGTGCGCTTCGACACCGCGTTCACCGACGTGCTCCAGGCTTGCGCCAGAATCGCGCGGCCCGGCCAGAGAGGTACTTGGATCACCGACGAGCTCATGCAGGGCTACACCGCGTTGCACGAGCGCGGCTTTGCCCACTCCATCGAGGCCTATCGCGATGGCGAGCTGGTCGGCGGCCTGTACGGCGTGGGACTCGGTAAGGCCTTCTTTGGCGAGTCGATGTTTGCGCTCGCACCCGACGCCTCCAAGGTGGCGTTCGCCGTGCTGCTGGGCCAACTCGTTTCCTGGGGCTTCACCTTGGTCGACTGCCAGGTGCACACCGAGCACCTCGAACGGTTTGGCGCGAGCGACTGGCCGCGGCGACTGTTTCTACGTCGCCTGCGCACGGCCGTCTCCCAAGACACGCGGCGCGGGCCCTGGGTGCGCGACGTCGACGAAGAGCAGGTGCTCGCCCTGATCCCGGGCTGACCAAGGCCCCGCGCTACACGGGATCGGCGCGGACGATCACGACGCCCATGTTGGGGCCGAGCGCGCGCAGGGGCAAAACGCCATAGCCGTAGGCTCGTCCGAACTGAAGAAACTCGCCCGTGAAGCCACCTGGGCTCTTGTCGAGGCCAGCCTTTCGGGTGGCCGCGTCGGGGATCATCATGTCGAGATCAGGCGGCGTGCCGAAGTGATGCAGCGCATCGCCCCGGTACACGTACACCCACAGGATGGCCCCCCGCTCACTCACGTGATCGAGCTGAAGCTGTTTGCCGAGCCGCTGCGAAAGCCGCCACAGGGGAATGCCCGCCAGCACGGCTCCGACCACCTGTTCTTCGCGCCGTGCGGGCGCCGCAAAGAGCAACGACACGCTGCCCTCTCCGCCCTCCTCGAGCGCGGGAAACTGATCGATCGCGTAGCCCGTGCGCCCCGCGAGCGCGTCGCGCACGACCTGAAACTGCTTGCCGAGGTCGACACCGGTCATGCGATCGGTTTCCTTCGTGGCATCGGTGGCGAGCACGATGCCATCTGCGCCGACGGCGGCCACGAAGGTACGCGCGGACGCGATCAGCTCGGGCACACCGCGCGGGGGCTTGCTCAGAAGACGCAGCGCGGTGCGCATCTGGCGCTCCCGCACGGCGGCATCCTCGACGAGAAAACCGCGACCGATCTTGTCGGCCGCCTTGTCGACCCCGCGCAGATGACGGGCGATGTCACCGCGAACCAGCGCCCCGACCTCTCGGGCATGGACTTCGCGTATCGTGCGCCGCGCGCCCGGCGCTCCCTCGGGGCCGCAGGCCAGAAGCACGGACAGAAGGCACAGGCAGATGACGCGAAGCGAGCTCGGCATGCGAGCTAGACCATAGCGAAGCTCGGAAGTTCCGAAAAGCGCCAGCGTCAGCGCGAGCAGAAACCGTCGTAGTCGATGTATTCCGTGATCGTCGGGTTGTCACCGCACACCGGGCAGGTCGTGTCGCGGCGCAACTTGAGCGTGCGGAACGTCATCTTGAGCGAGTCGTAGGTGAGCAGCCGTCCTACGAGAGGGTCGCCCTGCCCCAGGATGATCTTGATGGCCTCGGTCGCCTGCACCGTGCCTACGATGCCGGGTAGCACGCCGAGCACGCCCGCTTCGGCGCAAGACGGCGCGAGATGCGCCGG
>CAYNOM010001079.1:0-2374 GCA_964398415.1 uncultured Polyangiales bacterium
ACAGCCCGTTGCTCACCACCGCGCCGCGACGTGCCGAGACCACCGCAATGATCGTCATGGCGACGAGCCCCGGGACCAGAAACACGAGCGCTGGCCCCACGCCAACTTCGAGCAAGGTCCGCGCCTCAGACATCCCGCGGTTCGCAAGCGCGAGCTTGTGCTCCGGGTCGTCAAACGCGAGCGCGAAGACCAAGTAAACTACCGAGGGCGATCCCGCTGCCGGCCACCAAACCAAGCCAGCACAGCGCAAAAGCAACCCCGAACCAACGAAGCCGCACCGCCGGCTTCTCAGAACAACGCGCGTACGGCAACAGCAAGCTCGCGACGAGCAGTGGTGCAAGGTAGAGCGAAATCGCCGCCCCGGTGGAGGTGGCGTACAAGAAGCTCGTGACCTGTGACATCGGGGTGGCCCCCGCCGACGCTGCCCCGCCCGCGATCGATGCCTGGGTTTGCGCGACGAAGACCAACGCCAGCCCAAGGCACAAGAGCGGCGTCGTGCTCAGCTGCAGTGCACGTTGTGGGGTCAAAGGGACGTCGACCGCGCGCCGCGCGACGACTGCACCGTAGAGTGACGACAGGGCGACCGAGATCATCAACACCAGCGTGATGACGGCAACCGCGCCACCGTGCGACACCATGGCGACGATGCCGTCGATCATGGCGCTTCCTTCTTGAAGCTCTCCAGCAAGGCCTCAAACGGTCGCTCCACGCGCCGCACTCCCGAGTTGATGGCGAGCACATGGAACAGGAGCGTCGCGAAGATGAGGGCGCTGGCGGTGAGGTTACGGAGCATGGGGCGGACTGTACGGCCGGGTGCGTGCCCCGGCCAGGGTGATGGCACGACCAAGCCTAGCGCTCGCCGGTGGGGCCGAACATCTGGAGCAGACGAATGCTCGACGCGAGCGACTCCTCGACGCGAACCGTCGCACGCGCCACCTGCTCGTCCAAACTTCGCACGTAGCTCCGGCAGCGAGGCTGCGACGGCCCGCGCGCGATTCCCACTGACTAGCCACAGGTACGTGGATCTCCAGGAGTGTACTGGCTCAAGAACATCGCTGAGGTCCTGCTCCGCTTCGACTTCCGCGAGGGCTGCGAGGGCCGTCCTCACGGCGTCGTCGAAGGCTCGCGTTCGGCCTAGCCGCTGCCCTCCGATCAACACCGCCAGCAATGCGAAGAAGCTCAGCTTGAGGCGTCCCACCGCGACCAAGCCGACTGCCACGCCAAAACCGACCAGCCCAACAGAAAGGTCGAGACGAAGGCGCGAGCGTGCTTGCGACCGTGCGCTCATCTCCAGGGCATGAAGGGGCGCCCAGCAGCGCTGGAGGGCTTCGAGTCGGGACAGGATCGTGAGGCGCTCCTCCCGGTTTCGCGACAGCTCGCTGGCATAGCTGGCCGAGCTTCCCAGGACTTGCGCCTCGACGTCCTCGAGAGCCTTCAGGCAACGGGCGCGGATCGCATCGCGGTTTCCGGCGTCGGATGCGGCCTTGAGCCCGGCGTAGTGGTCGCGAAGCTCCTGAATGAGGTCCTTTGGCATGGCAGGCGGCTCGCAGTGATTCATTGAACTGGTCTCACTGGACATCCAGTGCATGGCCGAAAGGGCGGAACATAGATCATTAGTTGTTCCAAGGATGAACCCGCATCTCGGGGCTCGGCGCAGGCCCGCACGGTCAAGGTATCGGGTAACTCAGACCGATACCGAGCGAGCCATCCGTTTGGCGCGCCTTGGGATGGAAGAGGTAAAAGAGGCCCACTTCCACCTCATGTTCTGGTCCCAGCTGAACGCCGAGTCCAAGGGGAACGTGCAGGGCCGCACCGTCCACTCGGTGGTCACTGCTGTCCAGTGCTGTGCGCAACCGACCGAGGGACACTCCGATGCCGGACTCGATGTACGGACCAAACCACGGGATGGGGAGCGTGAACCGGGCACGACTTCCCAGGTAGCCGATCTTGGCGGTCACCTCGCAGTCGTCCCCGGTGGTCGCGCGCTTGCAGCCATTGGCGTCGGTGGTCCAGATCCAAAACATGCCCGTGTATCCCGTGAGCTCAACAGGGGTGGCGCTGTACCATTTGGTCAAGACCCAGGGGGCGTACGTGTAGGAGCCCTCCATGTGCAGCCCGAAACCCACGGGATCGGTTTCCGCGGTGAGGTCAAACCCCAGCCCCAGACCGAGCCGTCCGCCGACAAGTGTTCGCGGGCTTGCCAGTGCTGTCGCAGGGACCAGGAGGAGGCCTCCGACGACGAGGACTACAGCCGTCGCAGCCTGCAAGCATCGAGAGGGGCAGGGCATCATCGCGTTTGGTTCGTCCGTCGTAGTGGGCTTGCGTGCCTGATGACGCGTGCGCTCATGGCTGGTGCGCTACCACGCCCCTACGC
>CAYNOM010001080.1:0-2374 GCA_964398415.1 uncultured Polyangiales bacterium
GCTCGGGCGCATCTGGTACGAGATGCGCGGCACCAAGACCGTGCTCGCTCAGCGCTGCGAGTACATGGTTCGCAAGCCCGGTGAAGAGTTCGCGCCGCGCGCGAAGAAGGACCCGCGCGACCTGCGCGTGCTCGACCCGGCCTGCGGCAGCGGCCACTTCCTGCTCTATGCGTTCGACGTGTTGCTCGCGATCTACGAGGAGGCACACGCCGACCCGGAGAGCCCGAAGAGCGAGGCGACCGACAGGACACTCGCCGAGGACTACCCAAGCCTCGATGCGCTACGGAAGGCGGTGCCGGGGCTCGTGCTCGCGCACAACCTTCATGGCGTCGACATCGATCCGCGCTGCGCGCAGATCGCCCAGCTCGCCCTGTGGATGCGGACGCAGAAGGCGTACCGCGACTTCGGGATCGGGCGTAGCGACCGTGCCCAGATCCGTCGCTCGAATATCGTCGTGGCCGAACCGCTCGTCGCGGACGACGAGCTAGCCGACGAGTTCGTCTCGAAGCTGGGCGACGCCGAGCTTGGGCGCGTGTTCAAGTCGCTCGTTGAGTCGTTGAACCTTGCGGGTGACATGGGGCTCCTCCTCCGCGTAGAGAAGCTCGTAAGGGCCAGCCACAAGCAGGGAGAGCTGTTCGCGCCACCCGAGGAGCGCATCCGCGCTTCGCTCGCGCGCTTCGTGCGCGACGAGGCCAGGGCGATGAGCACCAGGCGGAAGCTCTTCGCCGAAGACGCCGCCCACGGCGTCGCCCTGTTGGGCGTTGCCGAGAAGAAATTCAATGTGGTGCTGATGAACCCGCCGTTCGGCGACGGAAGCGAGCGCGCGAAGAAGGTCTTCGAAAAGTCGTATCCGAGAACGAAGAACGATGTCTATGCTGCGTTCGTTGAGCGAAGCATCGAGCTACTTGCCCCACGGGGGCGCATCGGCGCGATCACCTCTCGGACCGGTTTCTTCCTGTCCAGCTTCCAAAAGTGGCGAGAGGAGGTCCTGCTCAAGGCGGCACCGCCTGTCGTGTTCGCCGATCTCGGTGCGGGCGTGCTCGACAGCGCGATGGTCGAAACCGCGGCGTACTGCTTGGAGAGGGCGGTATGACTAGCTTCATTCGCATCCTCGAAGCAGCCGCGGATGACAAGCCGAGATTGTTGCGCAGCGCGGTCATTTCGCTGCGTGAGAGGAAGATGCCGCTCGACTTTGGGCGGCGTGCGGTCTTCGAGGAAGAGCCGACTGCCTTCTCGTTGGTACCTGGAAGTCCATTCGCGTATTGGGTAACCCCGAGCATTCGCGCAGTCTTCACGCGCTGCGAACCGTTCAAGGGCGGGGGACGTGTGGCAGCCGTCGGCACTCAGACTAGCGATGACTTTCGCTACGTTCGCCTTGCGTGGGAGACTCCAAGCGCCGACTTCCCCTGCTTCGCGAAGGGAGGTTCCTTTTCGCCGTTCTATTCGCCCGTTTTTCTGCGGATCCAATGGCGCGATGGGGGCCGCGAGCTTAAGTCCAGCATCGAAGCGCGATACGGAAGCGCGTCGAAACGCGTTCAGAATGAGCAGTACTACTTTCGTCGCGGGCTGACGTGGCCATTGCGCACCAACGGCCTCTCTTTTCGAGCCCTGCCGGCAGGCTTGGTTTTCGGGCATAAGGGCCCTGCGGTCCTCGTGGACCCGGATACGTCGGACGAACTTCTTTCACTTAATGCTCTCCTAAATTCGAAGGCATTCGGATACCTCGTGGGCGTGCAGCTAGCCCGTACCGAACTCGCTCAGTCCTACGAAGTCGGGCTTATCCAGCAGACGCCCGTGCCACCTGTTCCGGAAGGTGACAGAACGGTCCTCGCCGGTCTTGCGCGCACCGCATGGTCGCTGAAGCGCTCACTGGACACGTCAAACGAACTCTCCCACGCGTTTCTACTTCCGCCGGGTCTGAACGAGAGGGTGACCGGCGTCGAGCGCGCCAGCGTCGAGCGTGAGATCGAATCCATCCAGGAGCGGATCGACGACATGGCATTCACGCTCTACGGAGTCGGCCACGAGGATCGTGCGCTGATCGAGGCGTCATCGGAGCGCGTCATCTCGAGCGACCCGTCGGAAGATGAAGTTCCAGATGATGATGACGACCCCAGCGACGATGAATCTCGCGTCCACCTCGCCGGCCATGCTCTGATCTCATGGCTACTCGGGGTAGCTTTCACTCGCTTCGATCCGCGCCTCGCGACCGGCGAGCGCGCCATTCCGCCCGAGCCCGAGCCCTTCGACCCGCTGCCTTCGCGCTCGCCGGGCATGTACCCCGAGGACGAAGAGCCCGCCGACCGCCCCGATATCCTCGTAGACGACGAGGGCCACACCGAGGACCTCACCGCGCGTGCCCTCGCCGTAGCCG
>CAYNOM010001081.1:0-1383 GCA_964398415.1 uncultured Polyangiales bacterium
AGCGGTCAAGAGTGTATCGGTCAGCGCTGCGTGGTGCCTTCATGCGCGGTCGAAGGCTCGATCGAGTGCCCACCCGATCAGGCGTGCGACGTCGAGACGGGCAAGTGCGGTCCGAAGCTGTGCATCGCGGGCCGGTGCACGGGTCCAGGCGAGTACTGCGATCAGGTGTCGGGCGAGTGCCGCACCACCCGCCGCGACAACGGCGAGACCTGCCTGGCCGACGGCGATTGCGCGTCCGGCTTGTGCATCGACAGCGCGGCGCTGCGCTTCTCCGGCACGCCGCGCCGGGTTTGCGGCCTAACCTGCTGTTCTGACGCGGAATGTCCCGACGGCGAGCGCTGCTTTGCGTCTGGCACGGGCGCTCGTTCCTGCTTGCCGATGGCCCTGGTACCGGTGCCGAGCGGCGCGAGCGCCATGTGCACGCTCGACCGTCAGTGCAGCGGCGGCCAAGTGTGTGGTGTCGAAGGCGGTCAGCGCATCGAGAGCAGCGTCACCGAGAGCCGCAACGATCTCGTGACCACGGTGTGCCGCACGCCTGGGGCGAACGAAGGTCGCGTGGGCGACAGCTGTACGCGCAGCACGGATTGCGGATCGAGGGCCTGCGTGTTCGGCGCGCTCGGGCTGTTCTTCAGCACGGTCGTCTGTTCCACCCCGTGTCGCACGAGCACCGACTGCGAGCCGGTGGCCTCGGCCGCGAGCAGTTTCGAGCGCGCCACCAGCTACTGCCGCTTCCTCTCGGCGCAAACCTCGGACGGGCAGGACTTCGTGCCGATCTGCGTCGTGGATCGCGGGGAAACCGGCACCGGTGGGCTGGGCGCGCGCTGCACGAGCGGAAGCAGCTGTCGCGACGGATCCTGCGTGGGCGCGAGCCAGAGCGAGCCAGGCTTCTGCTCACCCACGTGCTGCAACGATTCGCAATGTGGACGGATAGGTGAGCTTGCGACCCGCTGCCGCCCCGTGGCGTTCGGCGACCACTTCGAGACGCGGTGCGTGCCATGACCACAAGTGCCCTCGCCTACGACCTCTCACGCGAACGAGCCCGCGCTGCTACACTCGAACGTAGCTCGATGCTGATCTGCCCCAAGTGCAGAACGACCTATTCCTCATCCCTCGTAGATGCCTGCTACCGCGATGGGGAGACACTGGTCGACTACGACGCGTTCGTGGCGGTCGAGCACGACCCGATGCGCGGCGTGCTGATCGGCGGCAAGTACAGGATCGTCGAGCGTGTGGGCCAGGGTGGCATGGGCACCGTCTATCGGGCCGTACAGACCGGGCTCAACCGTGACGTCGCGGTGAAGATCCTCAAGCGCGAGCTGAACGTCGATCGCGACACGGTGGCGCGCTTCCAGCGGGGCGAGGTGCCGCTGTTCCTGATCAGCC
>CAYNOM010001081.1:1393-2369 GCA_964398415.1 uncultured Polyangiales bacterium
CGCGCCGCGAGCTCGCTGAACCACCCCAATTGCGTGCGCGTCTACGACTTCGGCCAAACCGACGACGGCCTTTTGTACCTCGTGATGGAGCTGCTCGAAGGCGACCTCATCACCGAGCGGCTGAACCGCCATGGTGCGCTCGACGTGCTGCACGCAGTGCGCTTCGCCCAGCAGATCCTGCGCTCTTTGGCCGAGGCCCACAAAAAGGCCCTCGTGCACCGCGATCTGAAACCAGACAACATCTTCGTGGCGCGCGTGGACGGCCACGAGGAGCCCGTGATCAAGGTGCTCGACTTCGGCATCGCCAAGATCGTGGCGCCCGATCGCCGCCTCGACCAGTTCGAGACGCAGGCGGGCACAGTATTTGGAACCCCACGCTACATGTCGCCCGAACAGGCCCAGGGCGCAGCAGTCGACGGCCGCAGCGATCTCTACAGCGTGGGCACGCTGCTCTATCAGATGCTCACGGGCCGGGCGCCCTTCGTCGATGACGACGCGGTCGTGGTCATGGCCAAGCACATCCGCGAGGCCCCAGATGCGCCCCGCAAGGCGGCGCCAGACCGACCGATCCCGGAGAGCCTCGAACGCGTGGTGCTGCGCGCGCTCGAGAAGGAACCGGGCATGCGCTTCCAGGACGCCGTGGAGTTCGAAGAGGCGCTCGAGCTGTGTATCGACGACGTGTTGGAGGCGCGCCTGCACCCGCCGAACGTGATCGACTCGTTTCGGCCGAAGCCGCAGCGCTCGCTCATGTTCATGCTGAGCGGTGCCGCCCTCGTGCTCGGGGTCTACTTCGCCTACACGACGATCTCCGACGACGTGGTGAAGGGGCCCGCGACCCTCACCGTCGCGACGAGCGAAGGCAAGAGCGCTCCCGCCCCGCAGGTGGCAGAAGACGCGACCCTACCGACCCTCGCCGCCGCCCCCGCTGTCGCCATGCGCACCGAGCCGGCCCAAGTCTCCGTGCAGAGCGAGCCGA
>CAYNOM010001082.1:0-2368 GCA_964398415.1 uncultured Polyangiales bacterium
CATCTTGGTGATCGACGACGAGCCGCAGGTGGCCGCGTCGCTCAAGCGCATGCTCTATCGTCACGACGTGACGGTTGCCACGACGGGCTTTGAGGCCGTCAGCGCGATCTCGAAGCAGCGCTTCGACATCATCATCAGCGACGTCATGATGCCAGAGCCGTCGGGCATGGACGTGTACGAGCGCTTGCTGCGCACCGACCCGGCTTTGGCTCGGCGCTTCATCTTCGTCACGGGCGGCACCTACACGACGCGCGCGCGCGACTTCCTCGCCGGCATCGGCAACACGCGCCTCGGCAAGCCCGTCGATCCGGTGGCTCTCGAACAGGCCATTACCGCCCTGCAACAAGGCCTCGAAGGCGAAGCCAGCGACGCCGGCTGACGATCTTCGCAAAATCTGGTTAGGCCCCTTGCGGGGAGCCGGGTGCCGGTGCGAGATTATGCGACTTCGCACAGGAGGCGGGACCGTGCAGCGTCAGCGAGCCATCGCCATTTTCGGCTCTACTTTGCTTCTCTCCGGGCTCGGTGCCGGTGGGGCCGTCGCTCTCTCGGGCGACAGCGCCCTGACTCGCGGCTGGGCCCCCATCGTCACGCTGCTCGGCGACGGTGACGTCAGGGCAGCGCTACCCACCCTCGGCGCCATGAACCGTGCCTCGGACGTCATGCTGAAAAACACCCAGCTCGACGCGGCCACAGAGACGTTCGTCGACAGCGCCTGGAAGGAGATCGAGGACTTCGATCTGAGCGACTTCCAGAAGCTCTTGCCGCAGCAGGCAGGCGCCTGGCGCGAGATCGGTGTCACAGGTCAGCTCGAGGGCAACGCCTATCGTGTGCGGCTCGCGCAGGTGGGCACGCCGTTCGAGGTGACGTTGGACGGCCCGCGCCGAAAGCTCGCGGACGTCTCCGCGGTGCTGCGCGCCAAGGCCACGCGCGCCCACGGAGAGCACAACGCGTTTCTGCTCCACGCTCGTGCGGGCATCGGCATCGGCAACATCGCGTGGGACGACGTCACGGGGGCCGTCACCGAGGCCTTGCGCCTCTTGTCGACGGGAGATCCGCGCAACAGGGTGCCCGAGCCGGTGGTCGCCTCCGAGCTTGCGCGCAGCACCGTGCAGCGCATGCACCCGAAGCTCTCCGCGGAAGACGTCGAGGTTTTGGCCCTCTTGCACGACGCCTTTCCCGCGATCAGCGCGGCCGTGGGCGAGATTGCGCAGGTCGATGACGTGCGTGTCGCAGGCCAAGCCAGCGGCTACCACAAGCTCCAGGCCAAGGCGCGGATCGTGCCCTCGCGCCTCAAGCGCAAGTACCCCGAGCTCGCCGACCACCTGGGCGATCTCGACGACCTGATGAAGGCGAAGATCCGCTGGCTCGACAGCCGTGGCCGCAGCGTGCTCGAGGCCACCCTCAACACCGAGACCCTGACCGCAACCGCCGTCTGCTACGTGAAAGACGGCATGCTCTTGCCCTTCACCCGCGATGCTGTCGCTGCCGACGAGCCCATCGATCCCACGGGCTCGGCCATGGCGAAGAGCCGCGTGGTGATCGACGCCTCGGTTCGCATGCTCGGGTTGACGGTACACATCGATCAGATGCGGGCCGACCTCACCTACGAGCCCCGGGGCAGCGTGGCGCACGCCACGGCGAGCCTGAAGAAGGTGCCGGGCGTTCGGGTGACGGGGGCCGCCCTCGGCTTCGTGCCGACGGGTCTCGTGAACGCATTCATTCCAGGTGACATCGCGAGTCTCACGCGCGACTTCTTCGACGTGGCTGTGCGCGGCAACGACGGCAAGGGCATCCGCGCCACGCTCGACCTCGGTGCCAAACAAAAAGGCCAGCCGGGCGCCGCCGAGCTCACGCTCGGGGTCGAGGCCCTCGACAACTTCCTGGTCAAGATGGGCGTGGCGATCGTCAACAAGCGGGTGATCCCCGACGACGACGAGACCAGCGACATCGACCGACTCCAGCTGCGCATGCACCAGGCGTTCACGCAGGACTTGCAGCGCTTTTCCCGCGCCTCGGGTCCCGGTTGACGCTACACCCAGCGGCGTGACCTTCTACTCGAGCAGCTACAGCGCCTCGCGCGAGCGCTTCCTTCTGGCTGCAAAGCGGTGGAAGCTCGAGCTCGCGAGCTACCCCATCGGTCAGGTCGGCCCCGACGGCTTGCCGCTCAGCCTCGACGTGGCGCGCCTGGGGCCCGCGCGTCCGCGGCAGGTGCTCGTGGTGTCCTCGGGCACCCACGGCGTCGAGGGCTTCTTCGGGGCCGCGGTCCAACTCGCCCTGCTCGAGGGCCTGTTCGCCGAGCGCCGGCTGCCCGAGCACTTGGCGCTCGTCCTCGTGCATGCGATCAATCCCTACGGCTTTGCCCACCGCC
>CAYNOM010001083.1:0-2368 GCA_964398415.1 uncultured Polyangiales bacterium
GATGGTTGGCATCCACAGCTCGCGCTCGAGCTCGGCGAGCAGCTCGAGGGCGCGCGCGCTGTCCGGAAGGCCTGCCTGAGCGCGCAGGATCGTCTCGGGCTCGTGTGCGTATTCGGCTGCGAGCAGGTTCACGGCTTCGGCCATGGCCTTACAGACGCGTGCGCGTGCGGGCGCGTCGAGCTTGCTCATGAGAAAGGCGTGCACGTGATGGGAGAGCGCGGCGTGTCGCGTCTCGTCGTCGGTGATCTTGCGCATGGCGATGCGCAGCTCGAGGTCTTCGGCCCAGAGGGCCTGATGGGCGCCCACGAAGGCCCCGAAGGTCTCGCGCACGCAGCCCTCGACGGCGTTCTCGCGCGCGATCTCCTCCAGGCTGCGCGCGCTCGTTGGTGCAAGCTGCACCTCGGGCACCACGCCGCCTCGCGCTTCGGCGAGACGCGTCACGAGCGCGGCGTGCATCACCTCGTCGTCCCGCGCCGCCAGGGCCTTGTCGATCAGCCCGGAAGGGGCGCCGTGGGCCTCGAGCTCTGCGGCGAGCCGCTCGAAGGCGTACACGCTCGCCGCTTCGAGGTGGGCCGAGCTCGCGAGAAACGCGCCGAGTGGGCTCGCCGCACCCGCGGGCTGCGGCTTGACGAGGCCGGACGGCCTGCGCCCGACGCATGCGCCCTCGTCGCGTGACAGCTCCTCCTCCGCGAGCTTCGTCACCTGCCCTGCGCGCGACACGTGCAGCTTGTAGCGCATGACGATGATGGGCGCGCAGATCTCGGTCATGCGCGTCGCGTAGACTTCGTAGCCGTCGTCGAGCTCGCGCACCGAGGTGTACGCCGCGTCGTTGCAGCGCACGTCGTAGCCGGCGGCGTAGACGAGCATCAGCGCGTCGTCTTGGCTGTCGATGGTGCCGAGGAGGGTGCGCAGCTCCTCGGGCGTGGCCCAACGGCGGACGTCGTCGCCCCGCGTCGTGACGATGGAGCGCTCCTCGCAGATCTGCAGACAATGCGGTGCGGCGAGGGTGTTGGGGTGATGGGCGATCTGGGTGGCACAGGCGTTGGAGGTCGCCGTGGCGCAGGCGCTGCCGACCTCACTCGACACGGTGAAGTCCTTGCTGGTCCAGCTGCCGTCGCCTTCCGCCCCATGAAAGCCCTGGGCGTGCCGAACCGCCACGTAGTCGAACGTCTCTGCCGGTGCGAGACCCTGGGCGCGCGCCGGAAACCACTCGCCCTCTGGGCAGGCGACGGGCGCGCCGACGGCGGAGGGCTGGCTCGAGGCATCACCTCGCGTAGAGCCGTCTACGGCCCCGGCATCGGCGGCCGCGTCTCCGCCGGTGGCGCCGTCGATCTGACCGCCGCTGCTCAGGCCGGAGTCGCCACCCAGGGTGGCCGGGCTGCCGTCCTGGATGGGGGCCACCTCGCGTGCCGTCGAGCAGCCGCCGAGGGCCGCCGCGACAGCCGCGCCGCCGGCCAGGGAGCGCGAAATCGATCGCGTGAGCAGCTGCCGGAGCAGGGCCTCGATCGGGTCGTTCGAGGGGGCGGACGGGTCTCGTTTCGGGTCTCGCATCTGTGTTCCTTTGGCACAAAACGACACGAAAAGCGCGGATTCGTTGCGCGTCCACCGCGTTTAGCAAGGTCCTTGCCAGGCCCCCTTGCGACACCTTTTTGTACACCTGCCCCCTGTACAAATGAGCACCTTCCGATCACACTGGCTCCACTTCGAGAGGGAGAGGGACGCATGCAGAAGGACGGAAGCCGCGAGAAGGCGCTCGAGCTCGCGCTCGGCAGCATCGAGAAGCAATACGGCAAGGGCGCGATCATGCGTCTCGGCGAGCAGGACCACGTCGAGGTGCCGGCCATCTCCACGGGGTCTCCCTCCCTCGACATCTGCCTCGGGGTGGGTGGCTATCCACGGGGCCGCATCGTCGAGATCTTCGGGCCGGAGTCGAGTGGCAAGACGACCCTCACCTTGCACGCCATCGCCGAGTGCCAAAAGCAGGGTGGCATCGCGGCCTTCATCGACGCAGAGCACGCGCTCGACGTCTCCTATGCCAAGAAGCTCGGCGTCAACATCGATGAGCTGCTCGTGTCGCAGCCCGACCACGGCGAGCAGGCCCTCGAGATCGCCGACATGTTGGTGCGCTCGGGCGCAGTCGACATGGTCGTCATCGACTCGGTGGCCGCGCTCGTGCCCAAGGCCGAGATCGAGGGCGAGATGGGCGACAGCCACGTGGGCTTGCAGGCGCGCCTGATGAGCCAGGCCCTGCGCAAGCTCACCGCCACCGTGCACAAGTCGAACTGCATGCTGATCTTCATCAACCAGATCCGCATGAAGATCGGCGTCATGTTCGGCTCGCCCGAGACCACCACCGGCGGCAACGCGC
>CAYNOM010001084.1:0-879 GCA_964398415.1 uncultured Polyangiales bacterium
AGCGCCTACGACCTGAGCCTTGACCCCACGTTCGACGATTTCCCGCACACCGCCTCGACGGCCGTCAGCACCTTCACTCTGGAGGGAGACGGCGTGCAGTCGCTCGACGACGAGTCGTGGGCCATCGACAACCTGCGCGCAACCACCGGCAGCAGCCCCGGCGTTCGCAGCGACGGCGGCGCGTAGTCGGCGGGGAGACTCCCCACGCGGGTTGGGCTCGCGAGCCCATTACCCCACGAACAGGGTGCCCACAAACATCATCCCAGCGAGGATGCAGATCGCTGCGCCGACTGCGAAACTACTCACTGCGCAGACAACGCGAAGCACGGCCGCGTGGCGATTCCGCTTCGCCGGTGCCGGCCCCGTCGATGCGCCTGCGACGAAGAGGGCCAGTGAACCGCCGGCAAGCGACAGCCCGACGACGGCCGCGGCCAGCAAAGCGAAATAGAGGGTGTCGGTATCGTTCACGGCACGTCTTGCGTCGCTCGCCGCGTTGGCGAAAGACCGAGAGCACCCCGGGCATAGCGCGCGGGCGACTGCACGCAATACGCGGAATCGACTGCGACCGCATGCTCGCGCAGGTCGCGTCATGGTGCCCCGTGGGTCGCGCGCGCCGGCCGAGCACTGGATGGAAGGGCGGAGCCGCCGCTGGGAGCGTAGGCTTGGGTAGACCATGGGAGCGTACCCCGGCCTCACGAAACACGGCACCGAGCGCTGGGCTGCACGGGCGTACAAGGGAAGCGGCCCTCACCGAGCGACCGCCGACGTCCAGCAGCCCGTCGAGCAGACGCGCTAGGTGTGCCCGGAGTGCCTCGAGTCCTGCCCCTTGGGGGTTGGGCCTTGTCGTCGTGCTGCTTCCTGTCGCGTGGATTCCGCTTG
>CAYNOM010001084.1:889-2361 GCA_964398415.1 uncultured Polyangiales bacterium
GAACAAGATCGGCCGGACGTAGTCCGCAAGCGTCGCGCGTTCCAACGTCGGGTCATAGCTCGCATGAAGCCACGTTCTCGGCCCCACGCCCGTCAGTCGGCAGGCGACCTATTACCCGTTCTCCGGAGTTCTCTTCTCTGTTTGGGGGTGGGTGCCGTGTGGAGCGTCCTTCTTGAACGAGTCGATATGCTTCTTGCGCTTCTGCATTGCTGGCTCTCCCGGGACCGTAGTGGACTTCCCCCACTCCCGTAGACACCTCCATGTGAGAATTGGAATTTGGAGGGACAATGGGCAATCAGAAGTACACGGCCGAGTTCCGGGAGGAGGCGGTCCGGCAGGTCCTCGACCGTCGATACTCGGTCAAAGAGGTGGCTGAGAATCTCGGGGTCTCGACCCACAGCCTGTACAAGTGGCTGCGTGCCGTGAAGCCGAACCCCGAGACGCGACGTGACGAGGAACTGCTCGAGGCCAAGCGCGAGGTTCTGAAACTGCGCGCTCAGCTACGACGGACCGAAGAGGAGCGCGATATCCTAAAAAAAGCCGCCGCGTACTTTGCCAGGGACCCCGAGTGAAGTACGCATTCATCGAAGCGCACCGCCACGAGTACGGCGTGAACTCGATGTGCCGCGTGCTCCGCATCGCGCGCAGTGGCTTCTACGCCTGGGTCCATCGACCGCTGTCAGACCGCGCGAGGGAAGACAACCGACTGCTCGGTCTGATTCAAGATTCGTGGGCCGGCAGCGGTGGAATCTACGGCAGCCCGCGGGTCCATCGCGATCTTGCGGAGGCCGGCGAGCGGCTTGGAAGAAAGCGCGTCGCGCGCATCATGAGAGCCCACAAAATCCGGGCTCTTCGTGGCTACAAGCGGCCTGGCTATCGCCCCGGAAGGCCCGCCGTGGTCGCCCCCAATCGCCTTGAGCAACGCTTCACTGTTGCCCATCCGGACGCGGCCTGGGTCACCGACATCACCTACGTCCGAACCTGGCAGGGGTGGCTGTATCTGGCGGTAGTGATCGACCTCTACTCTCGACGCGTCGTCGGTTGGTCGATGAAGTCGACCCTCGCGCGCGAGCTCGTGCTTGACGCGCTGCTCATGGCGGCCTGGCGACGGAAGCCGAAGCAGGAGGTGATCGTCCACTCGGACCAAGGGACCCAATACGGGAGCGACGACTGGCAGCGGTTCTGTCGCGCGAACAACCTGGTGACGAGCATGAGCCGCAGAGGCAACTGTTACGACAACGCCGTGGCCGAGTCGTTCTTCAGCAGCCTGAAGAAGGAACGGATTCGCAAGAAGGTCTACAGAACGCGGGCCGAGGCCAAGGCCGACCTGTTCGACTACATCGAGGTCTTCTACAATCGGCAAAGGCGTCACAGCCACATCGGAGGGGTCAGCCCCATGGCCTTCGAACGGGCCGCGAACCAGACGACCTAGGTGTCCACCGGAGCGGGTCAGGTCCAACCAGACGACCTAG
>CAYNOM010001085.1:0-2361 GCA_964398415.1 uncultured Polyangiales bacterium
TGGCGGGGCTCAAAGAGTGACGCCCGAGCGCCGCGCGATCTCGCGTGCCAGGCTCTCGAAGGCGGCGTACGCATCCTTGGCGGTGGATGCATGACTGCCGATCGCGCCATCGGCTGCCTTGAGATCGAAGACAGGCTTTCTCGCCTCGAGCGACATGGGCAGCAGGCTGCGGAAGTGCCGGAGCAGCGCCAAGCAGAAGGGGTCAGCGCCCGTGGGGGGAGCATCGCGCAATAGCTCTTCGTGGAACACCTTGGGGAATCTGTCGATACGCGCGCGCAGGCTCATTCGCCTTCTTGGCGGCATGCTGGAGCACCACGTATCCGATAGGCTCCATCGCGCCGGCGGGCAGGAGCAATCCCTTGGCGTGTGGCCGCACGCAGCGGCTCTGCCAGCCCTCACGCCATTCCTTCAGCGCAGGCCCCAAATTCTTGAGGCCCCGCAAGGAGAAGAGGTCAGCGGCGAGCGGGACGACCACGGCGTCTGCGGAGATTAACGCGGCGCGATTCAGTGCACCCAGGTTCGGTCCCACATCGAGCAGGACGATGTCCGCCCGGTGAGCATCGGCGGCGTGTTTGAGCACGCGATAGAAGGCGGTGGTGACCCGAAATGCGTCCTTGGCGTTCGCCGCGTTGTCATCCAGACAGGCAGGCCACGCCTGCGCGAGTCGGTCTTCGAACCCAGACAGATTGAGGTCGCCGGCGATGAGGCCTATCCCATCCACGTTCTCCACGTGTGGGGGCCGGAAGTCTCCGAGGCGCTCGTTCAGAGGCTCGATGGCCCCGAAGATGGTGGATGCGGTGGACCACAGCTCTTCGAGGCGCTCATCCTCGATGAACGCGGCGGTGAGGTTGGCCTGGGGATCGAGGTCTACGACGAGCACGCGCGCAGACAGGTGGTGGAACATCCAGGCGAGGTGGTACGCGAGCGTGGTCTTGCCCACGCCCCCCTTGTTGTTGAAGAACGCGACCGTCTTCATGAGCGCTTCCTCAAGATGACGAGGAAGTGGCGCTCCTTCGGCATGAACTCGGGGTGAGGCGATCCATTCGCGTTCATGGCACCGATGGTACGCGGCACGCCGCGGCCGAAGCGGTTGACGAATCCGAGGATCTTTGCAGCTTCCGCAATGACGGGATTCCGATACGCGGTAGCCCCGGGGAAGTCTTCCTGGCGCATGTCGCCGTACAGTCCGCCCGGATTGTGGATCTCCATGCGATCCTGAAACTGCAAGATCATGATGGGGGTATTCGATTCATAGTCGCGGTGGACGACCGCGTTGATCAGCGTTTCGCGCAGAGCGGCGGGAGGGTAGTCGTAGACGGTCTTCTCGCGCAGCGCGTCGATCTCGACGGGATGCGCACGAGCCACCTCGTCTGCAAGGCTCGAGAGGTCTCGCAAGACGGCCATGAGATCGCCCGAGAACCTCCGCTCGCGGAGCACCTCGCTCGTGGCGTCTAGACCCTCGTAGTGAACGTACTGCACGTACGCCCCGGGAATGAAGCCCTGCACATCCTTGCCAAACAGCAGGATCGCGGCATTCGTTGGAACGCCCGTGCGACGGTCCAAGAACCGCAATGAGGCTAGCTGGTCCTCCATGGATCGGTGGTTCTCCGCCAGCACTTCCTTCGAAATGGCTTCGATGCGGTACGCCTCGAACAACGAAAGCGCCAGATCATCGAGCGCCGCGCCTGCACAAGGGCGCGCGTCCCACGTGCGTGCCAAGGCTGCGCGTCGCTCCGAGAGCGCCCGCTCGTCAGCTTCGGTGGCGCGTGCCCGCCGTGGCCCAACGCGAACCCAGGCGGTTCCCTTGTAGCGTACCGGTGGAAGGGGGGATGGCAGCACCTCGACGACCGCCATCTCGCCTCCCCCCAGCGGTCGCTTCGAGACGTTGATCACGGGAGGGGGCAGCAGGTTGCCGTCAGCGCGAATTGCGGCGAGGCTCTGAAGGAGCTGATCCGTGATGGGGGCTCCGGACGCTCGCCCCTCCGCCGTGGCCCCAACGAACAGGTAGCCCGGTACCCCGTGGTTGGCGAGGTCGTTGGCGAACGCGCATATCGCCTCGCCAAACTTGTCCGTGTTGCGCGTCGAAGTCGTGCGCTCGGACCGGTCCGACTCCGTATCGGCGAGAAGGGCGGCCAGCTCGTTGTCGTCCACCTCCGGCAGTCTACTGCAAAGCAGCGCAAAGTCTGCCCTTTCGCGGAACGCCCGCTTTTCTCACCGCGGCTCGATTCTCGACATGGGAGGTCGCTTGGATGAGCGTCGCCGCCCACCACGCCGTTGTGCCGGGATGTGCCGGGTGCGGCCCCAGAGGCACGGTCGATGGACCAGGGCAACCTGAAACGACCATAAAATCGGCGTGGCATG
>CAYNOM010001086.1:0-2356 GCA_964398415.1 uncultured Polyangiales bacterium
CTGCGGCAGGGCCCCGCGCTACACACGGAGGGCACCACGCGCGAGCCGTCCTCGCACTCGATCTCCCAGCTCACGCAGGTATGTTCGCAGGGGTCGCGACGGGTGAACCCATCTCCTGAGACAGAGCATGGTTCCCCGGGCCCTTTCGTATTTCCGCCACACGAAGAAACGATGAGCACGAGCAGGATGAACATGCGTCTCATCGTTCGAAGGTAGCGCTCCAGCGCGCCGTTGCGAACGCCCGCGCTGCCGACTCAAGCTGCACCTCCTACTGTCCTGACCGGGGTGGCACGTCCTCGGCGCGGAACGTCATACGAGCTCGCCGCGCAGCACCGTGATCGCGCGACCCGCGATGGCTACGCGTGTGCCGCGCAGCTCGAGCTCGAACCGCGAGAACACGCGAGAACACGCCACCACGTTTCGCAGCGCACGTTTCGCAGCGCAACATCGCCACGCACCGCGTCGATCACCACTCCGACGAAGCGTGCCGCCCCACCCCAGTCACACGGGCGTCCCCATCCGGCGCCCACATGACCGCGTCAGCACACCGCACGTCCGCCGCACTTCGGCTCGGCGAAGTGCGGGTGCGCCGCAGGGGGACATGCTCCGAGGAGCGCAGGCGAAGACGAGCACCGGCAAGGAGCGTGTCCACCGCAGGCGGCCGGCAACGGGCCTCCGTGCGCTCACCGTGAGTTGCGCTGTCGTGAGCGTAAGCGTGAGCGAACTGCCTTAGCTCACGACCACGACGACCACGACCACCGCGTGGCGGAAGCGCACCTCGCTGCGGCTTGCGCGTACTACACTGCGCGCATGTTCGATCTCACCGTGCTGGGCGGCCGCACCGCCTTCGATGATCTCGTGCTCGAGGTGCTGCGCGCGGGGCAGCTCGCGCTGACGTTGTTCCGCGAGGGTGCGGGAGAGCGCGCCCAGAAGAAGCCCGACCGAAGCCCCGTCACGGAGGCCGACCGTCGCGTCGAAGAGGCGCTCTCGAGCTTCATCCGTCGTCGCTTCCCGAACGCTTCCTTCCTGGGCGAAGAGACGGGCGGAGAGCAACGTCACGTGAGTGGCCTGCGCTTCATCGTCGATCCGATCGACGGCACACGCGCCTTCACGCGGGGCCTGCCGAGCTGGTCGATCTTGGTGGGGGTCGAGCACGAGGGTGTGCCGGTGGCGGGCATTGCGCATCTGCCCGCCGCGGGCGACCTGTTCGTGGCCGTGCAGGGACACGGCGCCTACGACAACGGACGGCCCATTCGCCTGTCAGGCGTGTCGGCCCTCGAAGACGCGCTCGTGTGTCACGGTGGGCTGTCGCAGTTCGTGGACGACGGGCGCGAAGACCTGCTGGGCCGCCTGGCTCGCACCACGTACACCCAGCGTGGCCTCGCCGATTTCGCGAGCTACGCGGCGCTCTTGCGCGGCCAGGCCGACGCCGTGATCGACCCAGCCATCCAGCCTTACGACGTGGCCCCCGCCTGTGTGATGGTCCGCGAGGCGGGAGGACGCTTCACCTCGCTCGACGGCGTGGACACCATCGACGGCCCGGGCGCCCTCGCCTCGAACGGCCTCGTACACGCCGCGCTGCTCGAGGTTGTGCGCGGCGATGCCGCTTGAAAGCTGCACAGAGGTCTGCCACCTTCGCGCCGCTATGGGTCACGCAAACACGCCGCCAACGCTCCCCGAAGTCAAAGACGAGGCCCAGGACAGCCCCATGTGGTTGCCTGCGCTGGGCGCCGCCCTGTTCATCGCCTTCGTGGCCTGGATGTTCCTCTGAAGCTCATGACGGAAACTCAAGCTCTAGCCTTCGATCCCGTTCCCGCCATCGCCGCCGAGCTATCGCTCCCTGCGAGCGGTGTGCGCGCTGTCGTGCGCCTGCTCGAGGAGGGCTCCACGGTGCCGTTCATCGCGCGCTACCGCAAGGAAGCCACGGGCTCCCTCGACGAGGTGCAGATCCGCGCCATCGAGGAGCGGCGCACCTACTTGCTCGAGCTCGAAGATCGCAGGCGCGCGATCCTCGAGTCGATCGAGGCCCAGGGCAAGCTCACCCCCGAGCTGAAGCAGCGCATCCTCGCCTGCACCACCAAGGCCGCGCTCGAGGATCTGTACCTGCCCTACAAGCCGAAGCGCCGCACGCGCGCCATGATCGCGAAAGAGCGCGGGCTCGAGCCGCTCGCCTTGCTCATTCTCTCGCAGCCGCGCGAGGGTAGTCCGCTCGACGCGGCCAAGGCCTTCGTGGCAGCCGACAAGGAAGTGCCCGACGTGGCCGCCGCGCTGCAGGGCGCGCGCGACATCCTGGCCGAGCTCGTGTCCGAGCATGCGGACGCCCGCGCACGCGTGCGTGAGGCTTTCGCCGAGCAGG
>CAYNOM010001087.1:0-2345 GCA_964398415.1 uncultured Polyangiales bacterium
CGGTTTCGGCCGATGCCGAGCTCGCGCGCAGCCTGCGAGCGATTGCCCGCGAGCCGCGCGACGGTGGCTGTCGCGTAGCGCCGCGCGGCCTCGTGCAGGCTCAGGCCATGGGGAAGGTTGACGCCGGCCACTGGGCTCGGCGACACAGCTTGCGTCCGTGGGGCGTCGGCGGCGTCGATGACGCCATCGCGCGACAACACCACTCGGCTCTCCACGAAATGCTCGAGCTCGCGCACGTTGCCAGGCCAGGTGTGCTCGCGCAGGTAGGCGACCGCGCGCGCGCTGAAGCGTGGTGGGGGCCGGTCGTAGCGCGCAGCGAAGCGCTCGCCGAAATGTCGCGCGAGCCGTTCGATCTCGTCTGCACCGCGCGCCCTGAGCGGCGGCACCTCGATCTCGACCACCCGCAGGCGATACAGCAGATCTTCGCGAAAGCGTCCGCTCTCGACGGCCCGCGCGAGATTGCGATGGGTGGCTGCGACGACGCGCACGTCGGCGCGCAGGGTCTCACGTCCGCCCACGCGCTCGAAGCGTAGCTCCTGCAATAGCCTGAGCAGCTTGGCTTGAGACTCGGGCGACAGCTCGGCCACCTCGTCGAGAAACAGCGTGCCTCCCTGGGCCAGCTCCACGCGGCCGAGCACGCGACGATCGGCGGAAGTGAAGGCACCGCGCTCGTGTCCGAAGAGCTCGCTCTCGATCAGGGGCGCGGGTAAGGTGGTGCAGTCGACCACCACGAGCGGGCCGCCCTGGCGCTTCGAGTTGGCGTGTACCGCGCGCGCGAGCAGGCTCTTGCCCGTGCCCGTCTCGCCCGACAAGAGCACCGTCGCGTCGGTGGGCGCGGCGAGCGAGATGCGCTCGTACACCGTCTGCATGGCGGGGCTCGTGCCGATGACGTGATTGAACTGGCCGCTGAGCAGCACGCCCTCGCCTGTGGGAGCGCGCTTCAGCGTGGTCAAAGACAGCGCCTGGGCCAGCTGCGATGCGAGCGCACAGAGATAGCGCTCGTCGTCGGCGTCGAAGCTGCCACGCCGCGCATTCAGCACCTGGACGGCACCGAGCACCCGCTCGCTCGCGCTCTCGCGCATGGGCACGGCGAGCATGGAGCGCGTGACGAAGCCGGTAGACTTGTCTGCGTTCGCGTCGAAGCGCGGATCGAGGCGCACGTCATCGAGCCGCACCGCCACGCCATGGGTGACCACGTGACCGGCGATGCCACGATCGAGCGGCAGCCGCAGCTCGTCCACCTCGGGCAACAGCGCCACCTTGGTGAACAGATCGCGCCGCTCGGAGTCGACGAGCCACACGCTGGCACGCTCCGCATCGAGCGCTGCTGCGACGCGCTCACACGCGGCGCCGAGCAGCGTGTCGAAGTCCACCTCTCGCGACAGAAGGGTGGCTAGGTCGACGATCAGAGAAAGGCGATTCATCGGCGAGTACCGCGTGTCCGGCGTAGGATAAGTCCGGACCTGGGGCCTCGTCACGCAGCTTGCTCCTTGTCGCCACCCTCGCGCAGACACAGCCGAAGGCTCTCGCGGGCTGCGAGCGTACCGGGAAGCGCGGCTGAGGCTTCGCGCTCGATCGCGTCCACGGCCTCGTCCGAGCGCGCCGGATCGTGGTGAAACAAGACGAGGCGCTTCACCTGGGCGCGCGTCGCGAGGCTCACCCCGGCTTGCCAGGTGGAATGGCCCCACCCGACGCGTGCCGGTCCGCCTTCGCCGCGGTACTCGGCATCCGTGTACATGGCGTCGTAGATCAGCACGTCCGCGTGCTGGGCGAGTCGCACGAGCTTGGGGTCGTCCACGGCGTAGTGCTCGGTGTCGGTGGCGTAGACGAGGCTGCGTCCGCGGTGCTCGATGCGATAGCCGATCACGCCCCCCGGGTGGTTGAGGCGCGCGCAGGTGACGTGTACGTCCTCGAGCCAGAACGACTCGAAGCCTGTCAGTGGCGTCACGGCGATGTGGGCCGACAGATCTCGCCAAAGCACGGGAAACCCAGGCGCGCTCATCTGGGTCTCGAGCGCCTGCGTGAGAGAGCGCCCGTCGCTTGCGGGCCCATACAGGTGAAGCTGCGTGGTGGGCCGGTAGAGTGGCGCAAAGAAGGGCAGGCCCTGCACGTGATCCCAGTGTAGGTGCGACAGCAGTAAGGTCAGCTCGGTGCCCGCTTCGCAGGCGAGCTCATCCCCCAGGCGCCGAATTCCAGTGCCCGCATCGAGCACGATCCGCTGCTTGCCGCAACGCACCTCGACCGAGCTCGTGTTGCCGCCAGTCCTCGCGGTGAGCGGGCCGGGGGTGGGTACGCTGCCGCGAACGCCTAGAAAACGCACTTCCATGATCGTGACCTCCTGGACG
>CAYNOM010001088.1:0-2344 GCA_964398415.1 uncultured Polyangiales bacterium
GACTCCGTCGTGCACCTTCACATCCACATCCTCGGGTCGATCTCCCCAGAAGCGCGCCTCAGACCCTCCCGTTGGCACCCTTCCTTGCAGCATCGCGCAACCCACACTTGAGGTAGATCAAGGCAACAGGCCCCGCTCGGGTGGCACCAGAGCGATATCGAGCCGGACGCGATGTGTGTCGCCGCTTAGGCGCCCATCGAGCCATTCGAACTGTGGGCAATCGAGGGCGCGGCGCGGCTCTTGCCCGCGGGGTCGAACGGTGAGGAGGGTGCACTCGATCGAGAACGGAGGCAGCTGCCCAACTTCTTCACGCTTGATGAGCAGAGCCGTATCGGCGCCGTCAGCGAGTCCAACATAGATTCGCGGTCCGCTCACGTACCAGTCGCAGCCTGCCAGGAATCGCTTGGAGGGCGGAGCGATTTGCATCACCAAGCGATAGCGGTCGCCGGGCAAGCGTTCCATCACGACAGGCGACACTTCCTGCCACTCGCCCGTTCGCTGCATGGTCGGGAGCGCGACGCCGCGGGTACACCACCAGGAGTCGACGTCGGTGTAGTACGCCCACGTCGCGAAGAGCTTGAGCTCGCTCGCGATCGCGCCTTCAAGGATGATCGTGCCTCGCTCTGGTTCCACTTCGGATTCACCGTCGCCGCGTACGCAAGTGTTCAAGGCCACTATCCCGACCAACGCGATTGCGATCAGCAAATAGCGATGCCGCGACAGAGCTTTCGAGAGGGTGCTCACCACAACTGCAGCACTCCGTCGTGGACCTTTACGTCGACGTCCTCAGGTCGGTCTCCCCAGAATCGGTTCCGACCGAAGTAGTGCGAGCAGAAGCTCAGCCTCTCCATGTGCTCGACAGCGCCCGCGGAGAAGGGCAATGAGGTATCTCGCAGGCCGAGTGCGAGCCCTACGTGCGCCTCAAAGTCGAACAGTACGTGAGCCATGTAGTTGTCCATCGAGTGCGCCCGGGGATCGATCTTGAGCTGCACATCGTCAGGCCGGATCCCTGGGGGAAGATCGAGCCCTGTCAGGGTCCTGAACAGTTTGACCTTGGCGGCCGCGCCCGCTGCGGCTTTGACACCCTCGATCGTGCTGCGGAGCAGCACTGCCAGGTCGTCGCGATCGACTTCCTGCGCAGACTCGACGGCGCGGTCCGCCGATTGGCTGATGTTGGGGCGCCCGAGGCGGCGTGCGAGCCGGCAATGAACGCCAAAGTGCCGAGCGTCGAGATCCGGGGCCGCCAAGACCATGAAGAGCTCTGCGCTTGGCAGCGAGTGCCCCTGACACTGATCCAGGGCGAGCTGAGCCATCAGACGCTTGTAGCGATCGACCGCCCGCTCCAGGGTCTCGAGTTCGCGCTCGGTCCATCCTCGGAGGATCCGGCCGGCGGTTCCTCCGGTCAGCGCAGCGACGATTCCGGCCAATGTTGCCGTCTGTCGAAGCCGCCTGGGCAGGAGCGTGTCAGGCAAGTCGCCCAGCAAGTGGATGAGGTCGCTCGCCGTGCGATAGCTGGGGACCATGGGGATAGGATCCACTGGGCTCTCGAACCGGTAGTAGATGAGCATGGGGTCCGAGAAGTGGCGCTCGGCCAGGGCCGCTCCGGCCACGCGCGGCTGGGCGAAGGTGTAGAGCACGACCGGATGCGTGGGGTAAGCGTCCCGCACGTACATCGCGACAAGCGTGGCCAGCGCGCCCCCAAGACTGTGTCCCGTCACAAATACCGGAAGGTGTGTTCGGCCCTGGTCGTCAAGACGAGAGAGCTCCTTATCAATAGTGCCGCGAACGGCTTCGAATCCCAGAAAGAAGCCCTTGGCCACGTGACCCGGACCGTAGGGCCAGCGCACGCTCGCGGCGATCACGTCGGTGATGACATCCTCCGGCATCTCCCACGTGCCGCGCAGTGCAATCACGAGATGACTTGCCCCCCTCCACACTCGCCCCTGGGTATCGATGACCTTGAGCTCTGGGCCGCTTCCGTCTGGATCCGGTGTCGTCGTTCCAGCTTGGGGACCGGCGGATTTTTGGGGGGTGCCGTCGTTGCTGTCCAGATCGACGCGTACGTACTCGTGCCCAGGCTCCGTGACGCGTAGGATCGGCCGCCAACTAGTGCCCTGAGTCTGAACGGGGGCAAAGCTGGGATCCCCCGCATTCAGCAGCGGAACGAAGTCATCCAACGGGACCCTTGACTTCCGGTTTGTCGCGTCCTCTGAGTACACCAGCTTCGCGAGCATCGCCAGGTTGAAGGTGTTGCAGTACGTTCGCTGCTCCACCGGATCGAGGGCCAGCATGACGCCATGCGCGCGACCTCGAACGTCGAACTGGAGCGGTCGCGAAGCCGCAG
>CAYNOM010001089.1:0-2344 GCA_964398415.1 uncultured Polyangiales bacterium
AGATCGACGGCACCTTCGCTGAAGGGCAAGCGATCCCGTTCGAGATCCAGGATTGAAAGCTGCACCCCTTGCTGCTCCAGGAGCGCAGCGTTCATGTCAGCGAAGTCGACCCCACAGCAGGTCGCGCTCGGAAAGAGATCCCGAACAACCCGCAAGTCGTTGCCGCGCCCGACGCCCAAATCACACGCCACGCGCACGTCTGTCAGCGACTCGGCGAAGTCGCGAATCAAGTGCCGACCGTATTGTTCCGCGACATCGACGAAACGAAGCCATCGTGAGGGGTGCCGCTGTGGGCCAGGCGCGCTCGGATCGCTCGCGCGGAGATGCTTCTCTGAATCTGCCATGTGCTACCTCGCTTGCAGCTACGTCGATGCGACGTGGTCGGTCGCGCGAGATGCGGACCGTCGTCGTAGCTCGTGACGACCCAACACCATCAGCACGCCGAGCAGTAGGCCTGCAAACCCTCCACTGGCTGAGGCCTTGAGCCGCGACGGGCGGCTCTTTTGGGTGGGGACGGTCGGCGGATCGAGAACCTGGAACGTGGAAGTGTCACGGGCTTCGTCCACCTTGGCCATCTCGTAACGCTGAGTCAACGCAAGTAGCACGGCCTCGCGGATCTTGAGCTCGCGAAACAACGGCTCCACCTGTGCCTGCCGCTGGGGTAGGCTCATGGCAGCCGGAAAGAAGGACCGGTCCTGCTGAGATGGCTCGGCTGGCTCAGGCTTGCCATCGTCCTCGAGCGCGCCGAGCTTGCGACGGAGAACGGCGATCTTGCGCTCCATTTGCATCACGCTCGCCTCGGAGCTCGCCGCGAAGCTCTTCGCGTAGTCGCGCTGCATCTCCAGATTGAGCAACTCGGACTGGATGGTCGCCATCGCGCCCACGACCGCGCGGCCCTGCTCGGAGATGTCGACGATCTTGTAGCGCTCTTGAAATTCCTTCAACGCCTGGGCTGCTTCCGCCACCTCCCGCTCGGCCTCCGTCACCCTCCGTTCGAGGAAGGTGCGCTCTTCACCGGCAGAGGACCTCGACACCTTGCGAAACACGGCATTGCCGACCTCGCCGAAATAGGCTGCCATGTCACGGGCGAGCTGCGGCGACGTGTCCTCGCAAGTCAGGGACACCACGCCCGCCTTACGGTTGGTCTTGATCCCACAGCGCTTCCATAAGGCGCGCCGCACCTGCTCGATGTGTTCCTGGTTGTAGCGCTTTCCCAAGCGGAACTTGTGAATGACCTGATCGGTGACCGCATTCGTCACGAGGACCGCCTCGATCCTCTCAACCCCAGCCGCCGCTCCTGGCAGCAGCATGGCACTCAGCCCCGGAAGGGCCGCGGCGAGCCCTGCAGCGGGATTTGCGCCTTCTCCGGACGCGACGAGGGAGATGGTCGATTCGTACCACTTGGGAGAGTACGTCCCGTACGCCACTCCAAGTGAGAATCCCAGGACAGCAAGCGCTGCGAGGGCGCGAGCGTGCGGGAGAAGCTGATCGATCAGTTTCATTGGGACGCCAACAGACCGAGGGTGATCATGGATACCACGAGGCCGCCACCGGCGATGACCAGTGACACGATCTCTGACCGCGAGAAGTTTCGTTCCGGCACGATGATCGCGTCGCCGGGTGCGACCTTCAGCCCCGCCTCGTAAGGCACGGTCTTTCCGTCGGGCCGTACGAGCGAGACCGCATCCATGCGCCTAGCGTTACGGCTCCGACCGCCGGCATGGGCGATGAACTCGGGTACCCCGAACTTCGGTGTGTAGGGGTAGAGGCCAGGGCGTCCGACGGCCCCTTGGACGAGCACGCCGCGTCTCTCCGACGGCACAACGATCTCGTCGCCGACGAGCACGGGTCGGTCGGCATCGAAGTCGCGGCGCACGAGCAGCGCCTCGAGGTCGATCGAGATCCGCTGCAAGATTCCGGATTCGGTGCGACGACTGATGTAGGCCCCGGACAGGTCACCCGGAGCCTTGATGCCTCCAGCCCGCTCGACGATCGTGCGAACGGTGTCGCCTTCGACGTAGGGCAGGCGGCGCACCGCCGTCGCCCCATCGAGAGCATCGGCGCCCTCGACCGAACCGATCAAGAGCACGCTGCGCTGAAGCTCGCTGCTGCTACGGACGGTGACCAAGTCCTCGTCGCGAAGCGCCGCAGCAGGTGCCGCGCCATCCTCCCTCCAAGCGAGATCGTGCGCGGTGGGGCGTTCCTCGGCATCGCGTCGAATGAGGCGAATGGGCAACGTCCGAGATGCGGAGCTCAGCACCCCCCCCGAAAGCTCGAGGAGCTCGGCGAGGTCGCGCGAGTGAACGAGCTCGTATTCACCTGGATAACGCACCGCGCCTTCGAT